>CANRCY010000012.1 GCA_947629225.1 uncultured Clostridia bacterium
GCGTCGCTGCCCTGCGTGTGCAGATCGGAGTATTCCCCGCCCGTGCGGCACAGGACGACGACCGCTGCGTCGCCATAGGAGGAGAAGGAAGTCTTGACCGCGTCCGTATAGGCAGACCACGCAAGCTCGTTCACCGCCCATGTCGCATTCTCGGTGCACGCGGATTGACGGTCCTGCCACTTGGTTTTTCCCGTATAGAAATCCCAAAGCGTGGGATTGACGGTCATACCTGCGCCTTCCAGTCCCTCTTTGAGATCGACGGAGTTTGCGCCCGAAGCGATCCAGCCGGAACCGGACCCCGTTTCCACGAGATCGCGCGAGCCGCGCCCGAGCAGAGAAACCTTGTTGCCTGCGGCAAGCGGAAGAGCGCCCGCCTCATTCCAGAGCAAGACCGCCCCCTCGCCCTCCGCTTCCTCGATCATGGCAAGATCTTCGGCAAGGATGGTGGCGCCGTTGACATTCTCGTAGTCGGAGGAGAAATATATGGGAGGATTTTTGAGCGTGAACCTGCTCTTTGCCGCCCCGCATGAGGGGCAGACAAAGGTTTCGGGGACCTTCTCCCATTTGACCGAAGCGGGGATCTCCGCCTCGGGACAGCCCTCCGCCTCGTCGTATTCGTAGCCGCACTCTTCGCAGACGTAGAAGAGATCCCCCTTGATCACTTCATAAGTGAGAGGATTTCCGAAAAACATATTGACTGCGGGGAAAAAGCTTGCCGTAATAAAATACCCCGCCAAAAAAGCCGCAAACAGGACAATGAGAACGGAGGATATCACGGTCAAAAGGATCTTGTGCTTGAATAGCTTCATTTCGTTCACCTCGGCAAGATTTGCCTTTGACTTATTTTTGCAAAGAAATTACAAAAAAAGGTTCCATTTTCACTCTATTTGTATTTTAACAAAATACCACGGGAAAAAGCAATTGCAAAAAAATCATAAAACATTGCAATTCGTGTACGAATGGCGTATTCCTTATTTATAACGGCACAAAAAAGAACAGCCCCTCTACGGAGCTGTCCCCTTTTGCATTTTGTCTTATGCCTGCGCCGCCGTGAATTTGATGTCACTGAGCGTGATGACGATGGGCGTTGCGAGCGGCTCGGCCTCGTTACCGCCGTAGAAGCACATGTTCATGTTGAGCGGCATGCCGTCGGTCACGGTCGCGTTGTACGTCACTTCGACCGTTCCGTTTGCTTCCACTTCGAACTTCAAAGCGTCGGGAGAGGCGTTGTTCCTGTTGCCGAACGTGATAAAGCCTTTTACGTTCGCCGAGAGCGTGCAGGTAAAGGTGTAGGAAGTCCCCACCTCCCATTCGGGCTGATAGCGAAGGTAGTTCTCGGTGTACGTTGTGCCGTCCTCGGCATATTCGGTGCAGTAGTTGAGCGAATATACGACGGTGGCTCCTTTCTCCTTGGAATAGCTGTACTTTGCAGATGCGACCGAGATCTGGGAGCCGCTGCTCGTCTTGTCGAAGTAGAACCAAACGCCGGGTTCCTTGACAACGTTGGCATTTGTAGCTCCGCGGGTGATATCATATTCGACGGGCGCGTTGGGATCGACGACTTTCACCGTGCAGGTGGCGGTCGCTTCGTCGCGCTTTGCGGTAATGACTGCCGTGCCGACTTTCAGCCCCGTGACAACGCCGCCCGCCACAGTCGCAACGGTTTCATCGGAAGTGAGCCACGTTACTTCGCCGCCGTCGGAACAGGTCGCGGTGAGCGTGACGGTCTTTTGCTCGGTCGAAAGATCGATCTGCGCCTCCGTCTGGGAGATCTGCATCGTCCTTCTCGTCTTGACCGTAACGGTGCACGTTGCGCTGCTGTCCTCTCCCACGCTTGCGGTGATGGTCGCCGTCCCCGCTTTCACGCCGCGGACGGTGCCATTCGTCACGGTCGCAACCGCAGCGTCGGAGGTCGTCCACTCGATCTTTTCATCGGCTTCGAGCGCATGGGAAGCGGTCGCCGTAAGGCGGACGGACTCTCCTGCGAAGATCTCGGCTGTGGCTTTATCGAGCGATAAGGTGAGCGGCTCTTTCCCGCAACCCGCAAAAGCGGGCAGCAGCATGACGAGCGCCACGGCAATGGCAAAGAACGATCTGAATTTGCTTTTCATGTTTCTTGCACTCCTTGATATAAATTTGATTAAATTATACAGTAAAATGCAAGAAAAAAACATTGCAATTCTTTTGCTTTGGATTGCAATTCAAACATAGATGTTATTTTATATAGAGGGGCACATCGTCAAAAAGCCCCGTTTTGTTGGCGGTGAGAGCGAACTCTTCCGTATCGATCAGGGTGACGCCCGCGGGCATCGACAGCGGATTTTTGCTCGTGCGCACGGCAGTGGCGCTTTTCTCCGTGACGGCGGAAAACACATATTTCCGCTTCGCGCCCTCCACGCGCAGTCCTTCGACGGTGACGGACGGCAGATAGCAGGGGTAACCGAAATCCCAATCGTTCCAGCTCGCCTGCACAAGATAGAAATTGTCAGATGTGGCGTGCATCACACAGTCCGAAAAGAGGACTTCCCCTTTCCAGGTACTGCCGTAGTCGGCGCGCAGCTGCAAGAAGTGGTCGCCCGAGAGGCGCTCGACCCGTTCGATGACGAGGGAGCCTTCGCCGATGATCGTGAGGATCTGCCCGAGTACGGTGTCGGTGACCGTGGCATTGTAGACCCCTTGGTGGGCGTCGAAGCGGGAGAGCGTGCAACCCGTCATACAGAGATTTTTGCAGAAATTGGATGCCATCACGCCCCAGTAAGCCGTATCGGTGACCGAATTGGACTGCGTGCAGCCGCGCCACGTCACGCGGTTGCAGTGGGCCGCCTGCGTGTCGTAGGTGCCCTGCGATACGGCGCCCGTCGGTTTGATGTTCGTATAGACCTTGTGCCCCGTGAGAACGCAATTTTCGATCGTTACGTTGTCCGCATAGTTGACGCTGTAAAAGCCTCGGTAGGGAGAACCGTGATCTCCCTCCTGCGTGACATAGTGTTTTACATCCGCAAGCGTCGTATTGGAGCGGCGGATATCGATCCCGCGGCCGTAATAACTTGCACTGATGGGCGCGTCGTTTGCTATGGTCGTAAAGATCCCGCCGCGGACCGTGATGGGCGCGTCATCGGCGGGGTATGCGGTCATCTTCGTCAGCCGTCCGTAGTCCTTCAGAATGGGCGTGTCGGCGTCGACGTTCCCCGCTGCGTCGGCAAGGACGATCTCCTGCCGCGCGGTGCCGTCGTTGGTATTTTTGCCGTAGCGGATATATTCCTTGATGTCCTTGTCTTCGAGATAGAGCAGCACGCTCTCCCCGAATTCGATGCCGAGGGACTTTTGTCCCGCTTTCAGCGAATAGCCGTCGGGCAGCTCCACATTATATGCCGTCTTGTCCGAAGCGATGCGGAAGAGATTTGCGGCGCGGTCGTCCGGATCGACGGCCCTGTCGTCGACAAGAAATTCCGCATTTCCCCAATCGGTGTCGGTACGGACGGTGGCTGTCCCTGTTCCGCCGAGATAGTAGCGGGCGTTCCCGTCCGCACGGACTGCACAGCCGTGTTCGTTGGCATAGTCATGGGTGCGCACGATCGCGGGAAGGTCGTCCGTCACGCCGTCGCCCACGGCGCCGAACTGCGCGTAGGTGACGTATACCTCCTCCTTTTCGGGCGTCTGCGGCAGACAGGCGCAAAGACATGCGCATGCAAAAGCCAAGAGGACAACGGTCGCCGGTCGCTTCATTTCTTTTTCTCCTTTTGCCAATTTTTCGTGTCAGATTTTTTAAGGATATAAGCAGGATCGGGTTTTGCCACCTTGATCACTTTACCGCTGTCGGAAAGAGAACCCGCCCGCACTTCGATCTCGTTTACGTCCTGCATGCGGCAGACAAAGCGGAATACCTTGTCCCCCCGCTGTGTTCCGAGCGATCTCCCGTTGACAAACGCCTCGACCTCGGGCAAATTCGTGCAGACCGTGATCTCGAGCCGCTTGCCCGTTCTGTTTACAAAGCGCTTCCCGCAGAGGTGGACAAAAGGCTCCTTGCTCCAATATGCCCGATAGAGATAAAAGACGTCCTTCTTTGTCTTTCGGTCGAAGGTGACAAGCCCCTTGTGATTCATGCCCGGCTCGCCGCCCTGGTCGCGCGCGTCCGCGGCAAAGTCGAACATGTTCCAGAGGTGGGTCGCCCAGAATTCGGGATGCTTTTCAAAGAACTTCAGCATATACGCATGGTACTTGAACTGATATTCCTCGGTGTTGTCCCCTCTTTTGGGTTTTACAGCATGTAAATTGGGCATGCCTTCCGCGCCGTATTCGCTCATGCCGAATATGCGTTTGGGGTTGAAAAGGCGGTAAAACGCATACCACGCCTTGTTGAGGAAGAGGCACGGGACGTACCAACCGAGATAGAGGTTCCAGCTCACCGCGTCCGTGATCTTCCCCACGCGGTGGAAGGGAGAACACATCGCAAAACAGGCAAGCGTGGTAAAGCGGGAGGGATCGAGTTCATGGCAGAGCGCATTCAGCTTCTTATGCAGGGCGAGCATGTCCCGCTTATGGCGGCGGAACATGGTGATCTCATTGGAAATTCCCCAGCAGACGATGCTCGGATGGTTATACTGCTGGTAGATGAGTTCTTTCATCTGCGAAACGGCGTTTTCGTTTGCCGCGGGAAGATGGCGGGAAATATAAGGGATCTCCGCCCATACGATCAGGCCGTATTTGTCGCAAAGATCGTAGAAATAGTCGTCGTGCTGGTAGTGCGCGAGGCGGACCGTATTTGCCCCCGTTTCGAGGATGAGCTTGATGTCCTCCTCGTGCTCTGCCGCGGTGATGGCGTTGCCAAGCCCCTTTCTGTCCTGGTGGCGGCAGACGCCGTGCAGCGGATAGGGCTTCCCGTTGAGATAGAATCCCCTTTTCGGGTCGACGGAAAACGTGCGGAACCCGAAATTCGCGCTCACTTCGTCGAGCAGCTCTCCCCCATCGTAAAGCCGCGCGACGGCGCGGTAGAGATGGGGATCCTCCACGCCCGCCCACAGTTTTGCATTGGGGACCGTAAACGTTTCGCCGTTTTTTCCCGTGCAGACAAGACGGTCGCCGTCATACAGGGAAATTTCGATCTCTCCGCCGTTGGAATAGGCCGTCACCTTTACAACGCCGTTGCCGTCCTTTACGGTCGGCTCCGTTTTGATGGCGCCCGATCCGTAAAAGAGAAGGTCGAAATGCGTTTCCGGGACGACGATCAGATCAACGTCGCGGTAGACGCCGCCGTAAAAGGTAAAATCGGCGGTCTGCGGGTACACTCTGTCCGTCTTGGCATTGTCGACTTCGAGTTTCAGCACATTGTCGGGGCATAAAAGGTCGGTGATATCCGCCCGAAAGGTGGAATACCCCCCGTCGTGCGAGGCGGCCTGCGTGCCGTTGACCCATACGCGGCAGGATGAATTCACCCCCTTGCACTCAAGAAAGACCCTTTCCCCCTCCCGTGCACGCGGGTCGGAGAAGGTGCGCTCGTAGGTGCAGACGCCGCGGTAGTAATCGTTGCCCCCGTCCTGTCCGTCGACGGCATTCCATGTATGCGGAAGCGTCACCTGCTCCCGCTTCCCCTCTTTGGTAAATTGCCAGTTTTCATTTAATTTGATTTTCATGGAACGCCTCCGCAATCATTGTAGCGAAAAAGAGCGGCATTTTCCATTGCAATTGCCACTCTTTTTTTTGCATTTCTTCCATTTTTGCGCCTTCAATCGGAGATGAGCAGCATCCCCGCCTTATACAGTTTGAGATATTGGCGATAAAAGGTGGAGTAATTTTCAAATCCGAATTTCTCGGCGACCGCCGCCTTCTTTTCCCCCGCGAGAATGAGCTGGTGGGCGGCAATGACCTTCTTCATGCGCACATACTGCATGATCGGGATCTTCATGTACTGCTTGAATTCGTTGCTGATGTACGATTTCGAAAAGTGAAAGACCTCGCTCAGAGAATCCAGCGAGATGGGAAGCGCCAGGTTTTCGTCGATGTATTTTACCATTTCGGCGATGACGGCATTCGTCTGGCGCGGGGTGTCGGCAGGCTCTTTCGAAAGCATGATGAGCAGTTTTACCACATCGCTTATGAACATGGCGACAAGCTCTTCTTCGGAAAAATTTCCATAGTCGTAGTAGGAATCGAACCGGTTGAACAGCGAGGACTGTCCCTTGAGGCCGCCGAAGAAGGGACCGAGGCGGACAACGCGTTCGGCGAGGAACTTCGGGAGCGCGGAATTCGGAAATTTCAACACATAGCGCTCGTACCTTACGGCGGAATTGACCGTGGCAAAGTGATATTTCCCCGGCGAGATCAGGACCAGATCCCCCGGGAAGAGATGCCTTGTTTCCGACTCCACGGTGTAATCCACATCCCCCTCGACGAAAAAGATGATCTCGTTGAAGGCGTGGACATGCTTGTAATACGACTCCGTAGGTAAGGAAGCCGCATCCAATTTGTGCGCGAAGTCGATCCCGCCGCTGACAAAGCTGAACATGCTCTTATTATAGCATATTGTAAAGAAAAATGCAATAAATCGAAGAAAAAATTGCAAAAATTTTTATAAAAGGAGCCAAGCCGCGGAAAAAACCTAAATCAGACGGCTGCGCTCGGCCCATAGCCCGAGGGCGGGATTTGGAACGAAGAAGATCTCTTCGCCATCCGCCATGGTGTTCCATCCGAGGGAGAGCCGTTGGGGATCGTATCTTTTTACGGCTTCCTTATAGGCTTCATAACGGAAATTCACTCCCTCGATCTCCTCCCGCGACATCTTTTCGACCGCGTAAGTGATGGAAAATCTGCCGTCCGAGGAGCCGTGGATGAGATGGGCCGCCGTGCCCATGTTCTCGCGCAGCTCGGGCTGCGTCCGGAAAAGCTCCAGGATGCGTTCCCTCCCCGTGTAGCCGTATTTGCGGATAAGGCGGTCTTGTACGGGGTCCTCGCCGAATTTTTCGATCCCGGGAGCCAGCACGAGCAATTCGCCGCCGTCGGCGATCGCCATGCGGGTACGGTAGATCGCTTTGTTCCCGAGCCAGGTGCTCTTGAATTCTTTCGGCGTCAAATAGACCACGCACTTTTGGATGGGACGGTCGAGTATGTCGAAATTTTTCTTATGGGCAAGCGAGATGGCGTCCTCGAGCGGTTTTCGCCCCTCTCCGATAAACAGGCCGTGCGTGCGGATCTCCCCCTGCGGCGCGGTGGTGACGGTGAGCATCCACAGAATGGGCAGATCGGCGAGAAAGTGAGTGAGGCAGTAGTCGAAGAGCTTGCGGGTCACGGTGTTGTCCCGTCCCATCATGCGCTCCAACCCGTACAGCGCCCCCACCATGTGCGAGGCGTTGATGAATTTGCTGCCGCCAAGCCCCACCAAGATATTCTTGGAGTGGTTGGACATGCCCACGACTTCATGCGGAACGACCTGTCCCACCGAGAGGATGAGGTCGTATCCGCCGAAGAGGATCTTATTGACTTCACAGTCGATCGGCTCGTTCCACGTCCCCTCCGAAATTTCGCGGAGAAAGTCCGCGGGAACGGTACCGACGTGCACGACGTCGTCCCGCCAGCGGTGCTCGAGGAATTTTTCGTAGGGAATGTCGCCGTACATTTCGGCACATTCTTCCCGCGTCATTTTCGCGTGCGTGCCGAGCGCAGGCATAATGTCCACCTCGGCGATGGACCGCAAAAGGTGATAACAGAAATTTGTGATATAGCCGGCGTTGGAATGGAAACGGGTGAAATCGGGCGGCACGATGAGGACCCGTCGGGGCGTTTTGCCCGCAAGCGCTTCTCGTAGCGCCGATCCGATCTCCTCCGCGGTAAGCGATTCGCCGCGGGCGACGCAGGAAAGATACATATCAGACCTCGTAAGTGGTGGAGGGCGTGTCCCCTCCCTCGCCCGTCCAATCGGTGTGGAAAAATTGTCCGCGGGGAGCGTCCACCCGTTCATAGGTGTGCGCGCCGAAATAGTCCCGCTGCGCCTGCAAAAGATTGGCGGGAAGTTTTTCGGAGGTGTATCCGTCGAAATATTCGAGGGCGGAACTCATCGCGGGCACGGGCACTCCGTTCATGACGGCGGCTGCCACGACCCGCCGCCAGCTGTCGGCATAGCGTTCCAGGATCTCCTTGAAATAGGGATCGAGCAGAAGATTTTCCAGCGCGGGATCGCGCACAAACGCCTCGCGGATCTTGCCCAGGAAACGGGAACGGATGATACAGCCGCCCCGCCACATCAGAGCGATCCCGCCGTAATTGAGGTTCCAATGATAGCTCCCTGCCGCCGCGCGCATGAGGGTGTAGCCCTGCGCATAAGACACGATCTTGGCGCAATAGAGGGCGCGGCGGAGATCTTCGATAAACGCCTCCTTCCCGACCGTATAGGAGGGCGCCTTGCGGGGATAGACCTTGGCGGCACGGACGCGCTCCTCTTTCATCGAAGAGAGGCACCTCGCATGTACCGCTTCGCAGATCATCGTGAGCGGAACGCCCTCCTCGAGAGAGGAGATGCCTGTCCACTTGCCCGTTCCTTTCTGCCCCGCCACGTCGAGGATCTTTTCGATGAGCGGCGCACCGTCCGTATCCTTTTTCGCAAGGATATTTCCCGTGATCCCGATGAGATAGCTGTCAAGCTCGGTGCCGTTCCATTCGCGGAAGATCGCGCTCATTTTCTCGGCGTCAAGCCCCAAAAGCCCGCGCAGGAGGGCATAGCTCTCCGAGATGAGCTGCATATCGCCGTACTCGATGCCGTTGTGGACCATTTTTACGAAGTGTCCCGCACCGTTTTCGCCCACCCAATCGCAACAGGGAACGCCGTCGACCTTTGCGCTGATGGACTGCAGGATGGGTTTGACGTCCTCCCATGCCGAAGGTGAACCGCCCGGCATGAGCGAGGGACCATGGAGCGCCCCCTCTTCGCCGCCCGACACGCCCGTGCCGATATAGCGTAGCCCCTTGCTCTCGAGCAGCTGCGTGCGGCGGATGGTGTCGCGGAAATAAGAATTCCCGCCGTCGATGACGATGTCCCCCTTGTCGAGAAGGGGCAGAAGCCGATCGAGCACCATATCGACGGGGGCGCCCGCGCGGATCATCATCATGATCTTGCGGGGCCGCGCAATGTTTGCGACAAGCTCCTCATAGGAGTAGGTTGCGATGAGTTTTTGTCCTTTGTTTTGCCCGGCGAAGTGCTCCGTCATCTCCGGCTCGCGGTTGTAGACCGCCACGGTATAGCCCTTTCCGAGCATATTTTTGACGAGATTGCTCCCCATGACGGCAAGCCCGATCATTCCGATATCGGCAAGCATGATGTCTCCTTTCCGCATTCCGCGGCTGCGACGGTCCTTTCCGCCGTCGTTGCGCGTTTATCTTTGTACGCGGGCGTTTCCTTCCCAGATGTCCCAGATCTGCTTTTCATCGGCGGGAAGCCCGAAATCGTCGAGAAGCGTCGTGACGTAAGCGCCGCTCGCCCAGCCGAATTGCGCGCACCGCTCCGCGCTCCAGCCCTTGCAAAGGCCGTATAAAAGTCCGCCGACAAAGCCGTCCCCTCCGCCGATGCGGTCGAGCACGGGGATCGCCCGCGGTTCGATGACCGTCCAGGCGCCCTCCGACAGCACGACGGCGCCCCAAAGATGTTCGTTGGCGGAAACGACTTGGCGGAGCGTCGTTGCAAAGGTCTTTGCCGAGGGAAACTGTTTGACGGCATTTTCCATCATTCTGCGGAAATTGTCGATCTTACCCGCGATCTCCTTCCCGCCCGCCGCGGGACCTTCGACGCCCAGACAAAGCTGGAAATCCTCCTCGTTGCCGACGAGGATATCCGCCAAAGAAGCGATCTCGCGGAAAACGGCGGACAGCTCCCGCTCCCGTCCCTTCCAGAAGGAGGCGCGGTAGTTGAGGTCGAAGGAGATCTTCGTGCCGTAGCGCTTTGCCGCGCGCGCAAGTTGCAGGCAAAGTTCCCCCGTTTCGGGAGAGAGCGCGCAGATCAGCCCCGAGAGGTGCAGATATTCCGCGCCTTCCTCGCTGAGGAGGCGGGGGATATCGAAATTTTCGGCACGAAGCGTTCTGCCGACTTCGCCTGCGCGGTCGTTGGCGACGCGGGGCGCACGGAGGCCGTAGCCGCAGTCCGCGATATTGAACTGATGGCGGTATCCCCACGGTCCGCCTTGCGGGATCTCCTTCCCTTCGTAATCGATCCCGCGGCGGCGCAGGTCGCCTTTGATGAATTGGGCGATGGGACTTCCCTCTACAAATGCCGTGAGGACTTTTACGGGAAGGCCGAGTGCGGCGGAAATGCTTAAAACGTTGGTTTCCGCACTTGTCGCTTGCATGCGGAAGAGAGCGGAAGCCGCGACGGGCTGCCGTTCCGCAGGGGTGATGCGCACCCCCATGCTCGAGGGAGCGATGATCGCATACTTTTTCATGGCGGTTCCTCCTTATACTCCCGAATATGCCGCAAATCCGCCGTCCACGGCAATGACCGATCCCGTCACAAAGCCGCTTGCCTTGTCGCTTGCGAGCCAGAGCAGCGTGCCGATGAGATCGCCCGTTTCGCCGAAGCGCTTTTGGGGCGTGGCGGCAAGGATCTTTTGCGTACGCGCCGTGGGGGTACCGTCCGCTTGAAAGAGCAGCGCCCTGTTCTGGTTGGTGACGAAAAATCCGGGCGCGATCGCATTGCAGCGGATGTGACAGGGCGCAAAGTGTACGGCGAGCCACTGCGTGAAATTGGAGATGCCCGCCTTTGCCGCGGAGTACGCGGGGATCTTTGTCAGCGGGCGGAAGGCGTTCATCGACGAAATGTTGATGATGTTGCCCCCCGTTTCCAGCATATCCTCCGCGAATACCTGCGTCGTGAGAAAGGCGGAGAGAATGTTCAAGTCAAAGACAAATTTCAGGCCGCTTTCCTCCAAATCGAAGAAACTTTTGATCCCGCTTGCAAGATCGGGCGTCATGGTTTCGTTGTCGCACGTTGCCTTGGGATTGTTTCCGCCCGCGCCGTTGATGAGAAGCCCCACCCCGCCGAATGCCTCGTTGACGATTTCTTTGGCTTGTTTGAGGCTCTCTTTGTCGAGGCAATTGCAGCGGACCGCGACGGCGTTCTCGCCGATATCGTCCGCGACCCGCTTAGCGGCCTCGAAATCAATGTCGAGCAATGCCACTTTGGCGCCGCATGCGGCAAGCGCACGGGAGAATTCGCTCATCAAAACGCCGCCTGCGCCCGTGACCGCGGCGGTGGTATTTGACAGATCGATATGGAAAGGTAACTGCATAAGATCTCCTTACAGATTCATGAATTCTTTGGGATTTTTATAGCTGATGTCATACAAGAGCTGCTTTGCGTCCGCCTCGGCATATTCGCCCGCGTCCGTCTTTTCGGCAACAAAGTCGCACAGGATCCTGCGGAAGAAATCGAAACGGCAGTAGCTTGAAAAGGAGCGGCTGTCCGTCAGCATGCCGAGAGAGGTGCCGAGCACGGAGTACTCCGCAAGCGTTTCGAGGTGGGTGCGGATGCCCTTCAAAGTGTCGTTGAACCACCATGCCGCGCCGACCCGCACGTCGGGGAAGCAGGCCGCCACCGTGCAGAGCGCGGGTACGGCGTTTGCATTCAGGGCATAGAGAATGATCTTGGGCAGGCTTCCCGAAGAATGCAGACCGTTGAGGAAGGCCGCGAGCTTGTCCGTGTCGATCGCGCCGTGCATCACGTCGTAGCCTGCGTCCGCACCGAGCGAAACAAACGCCGCGGAATTGATGTTGCGGTATGCGCCGATATGCAGCTGCCAGACGATATTGTACTTGCGGAATAGTCCGCCGAGGAACTGCATGCCGTACGAAAAGAATCGGCGCGACTGTTCGGCGCTGCGCTCACCGCCGCTGGCAAAGATCGCTTCCGCCTCGCTCTCGGAAACGTCGCTCTCGGGGATCTCCTCCACGCTCACGTCGGCAATGCTGCACCCCTTTCCGACAAAGTGGCAGAGGCGCTGTTCAAGCGCTTCCTTCCAATCGGCGAGGGTGACGATCTGCTTGCCGCAGGCTTCGGACAGGCGGGAAAGATAGCTCCCGTCGAGGCGGAGCGCCCGATCGGGACGGAAAGTCGGACATACTTTGATGCCGTCATACATGCCGTGGTATTCGAGCGTTTCCACGGGATCGTTTGTCGTTGCGACGTATTCTACACGGAAACATTCGAGGATGCGGCGGGCAGACAGCGTTTTCAGCTTTTCGTTTGCCCTGCGGTAGATCTGTGGCGCCGTGGCGGCATTGAGCGGCTCTTCAATGCCGAAGAGCGATTTCAGCTCGAAGTGCGTCCAATAATAGAGCGGGTTGCCGCACATCTTTGGGACGACGGAAGCATAGGCGAGAAATTTTTCCTCGTCGCCCGCGTCCCCCGTGATATCGCGTTCGGGGACCCCGCAGGCGCGCATGGCCCGCCACTTATAATGATCGCCGCTCAGCCAAAGCTCGGTGATCGTGGAAAATCTGCGGTCGGCAGCGATGTCCCGTTCGGATAGATGGGTATGATAGTCCACGACGGGAAGGTCTTTGACCTCCGCGTAAAATTTTTGCGCCGTTGCCGAGCGGAGCAGAACGTTTTTATCGAAAAATTTATTCATCTTTTTCCTCTTTTTCGGGAAGATACCTTTCGGGGATCTCGACGGCATTAACGGACGGTTCGGCTGCGACCTGTTCCCGCCGCGTGAAGATCACGCGATAGATCTTGTCGAGCAGATTCTCTTTTTTGGGCTGCCCCGTCTTTTTGTCGAACGCGACGTGGGCGGGCACGACAAAGCGCGCGGGGACCTGGTCGATGGTCTGCCAGGTGCGCATCGCCTCTTCGGGGGGCATCCCCCCCTCTATCGCCGCTTTGCGCACGGCGTTTACGGCCTGGATCTCCTGCAAACGTTTGCCCGATAAGCCGTATCTCGTCATGCAGAAGATCGTCACGAGCCATGACGCCATGGGCAAGACGCAGAAGCAGATGATCGCCGAAAGCTTCATGCCATCCATGTAAGCGGTCGCTTCTCCCGGCAAAGCGTTTAGCCCGGGGACCATGTAGACGATAAACACGGTCAGAAGCAGCGTTTGCAGGGAAGAGATGACCTTGTCCACAAGGGAGAAGATGGTGCCCATGATCCCGGGGACATACTTGCCCGAACGGTATGTTTCGTAGTCGGTGCAGTCGGCGACCATGGGGATCGTGAGATTGTCGCAGCAGTTAAAGGCGCCGTAACCGCATCCGTAGAAGATGATGAAGAGCACCGTGTATGCGTTGATCGTGAGATGGAACCCGCCCTCCGTGGAGAAGATCGAGAGCCATGTGGAGGGATCGTCATGGTCATAGACGCACAGGAGCACCAGCACGCCGATATAGAACAGCAGGGCAAACATCGTGAATTGCGCCACTCCCCTCTTTTGCCCCTTTTTGCCTGCGGTAGCGCTGCCCCACAGGAAAAAAAGCCCCATAAAGACGAAGCACAGCGCATAAAACGGAATGTACAGTCCGTTGTAGTCGCCCATCAGGCAGCCGTACAGGAGAAAGGCGACCGTCCCCGAAGTTGCGATCGTCGAAGCGAGTTTGTTCAGCCCCGAAGAAAGCGCGAGCCAACGGATCTCCTTATTGCCCTTGAGGATCCCCGCGTAATCGCGCAGCTTCGCCGGCTCGCTCTCGATGCCCCAGAACTGCGGCTTGTCCTTTGCCGAAATGGCGGCGTATGCCATCACGGTATAAACTGCCGAGAGGCAAATGACGAAGGGCACCATGATGTTATAAAACTGTGCGCCGTACCCCGCGCCATAGACGTAAGCATACTGTTTTCCCGCCTCAAGCAGGGAAACATCGTAGGAGATCCCGCGCGAGGCGAATTCGGCGGCGAGCGCTTCCACGGAGAAGCCGTTTTCCGTCACCTCATAGAGGATCAGCCCCTTGGGGCAGACCGCTTCGTTGGTGAGGACGCCTCCCGCCATGACGTTGACGAGCACGATCGAACCGATCATGCCGATCATGTTCCATATCACGAACTGCGAGCGCTGTTTGGGGTCGTTCGTGAGGCAGGTCTGGCCCGCCTTCGTAACGGCGCATTGGCAGGTGTAGCCGAGAACATAGATGATGTAGCTCACGATGTACACGGCCCAACGCAGCCAGCCGAGTCCGTCGCCAAGCCCGCGGAAGATCACCATCATGAGCACGAGGGAGAGGGCGAGCAGAAGATTTCCGAGGATCATGTAGGGCCGGAACTTTCCGATCTTCGTCTTGGTCCTGTCCATAAGCCCGCCCAGCACGGGATCGGTGATCGCGTCGAATACCCGCATGAGAGGCGCAAAGACGGCGTTGAAGCTCGTGATCGTCAGCGCAAGACCGCCTGCGATCAGCGTGCCCCCGATCGCCGCGCCCGCGCTCCCCGTAAGGTACATCATGGCGAAGTAGGTAAAATAAGTGTAGAAGGCGAAATAAACGTTTGTCGCCGCATTGTTGAACGGAAACAGCGCGATTTGCCATTGCTTTGCGCGGTTGACTGCCGTCGGTTCCATCCTGCGCCTCCCATCGTGGCTCTCAATAACAGCATAACATCTTTTTCCGAAATTGCAATTGCAACTTTTTTTGCGATGATTGCATTTTATCCACAAATGACGCTTACATGAAAAAAGCGCGAAGGCCGCCGCGCCGTATCCCCCTAAGATGCGGGGGGCTGTCAGCCTGCGCTTTCGAAGTAGATCGCATTCACGATCGTTTCGGCGAGCGCCTGCGCGGAGCCTTCACAGTCCTCGTCGAGCCACGCCATGGAAACGTTGAACAGCATGCCCGCGTACAGATAGGGCGCGTATTTTCCAAGACCCGATACGTCCCGCTCGAATTTTTCGGTAAAACAGCGGTTCAGATAGTCGAGATAGATGTATTCCAGCCGCGCCTTGCGGATGAGTTTGAGCGGTTCTTTCTGTTCCCGGAGCAGGGTGAGCGCGTCGAGCGCAACATGGATGTAGTCCTCCTTGCAGCGCGGGTAAAAGTGCTGTGCATATAGGAAGCCCCTCGCGTTATGGTCGAAGTAGTAGATCAGAACGTCCTCTTTCCGTTTGAAATATCTGTAAAAGGTCGCCCTGCCCACGCCCGCTTTCCGCGCGATGTCCGTGACGCCGATCTTTTCCCATTCGTATTCGTGCATCAGTTTGAAGAGCGCCTGTATGATATAGAAGCGGCTGTATTCCTCGGGGGTATATTCCATGATACAAATATCTCCTTTTTGTATTTTTTCGGGCGACAAAACCGCGCACCTTGTTTCGGGGCGGTCTGCGGCGGTTGACAGGCCTTTTTTCAAAGTGTATGATACACTTGTTTCGCAAAAATGTCAACCGAAAGCGCGCTCGGCCCCTTTGCGGAGCGAAAAACCATGCGAGGTGAAACTATGAACGAAAAAGATTTTGTATCCTATGAGTACGCGACCAAAAGCGTACAGACCAACGACAGGACGAGAGCAACCGACCTCTACGAGGCGTTCGGCTGGGAGATCTCGTCGTCCGTTCCTTCCTTGGGAGGAAGCGTGACGCTGTCCCTCCGAAGGGACAGAAAACAAAGGCACAGACAAGAACTGAACCGCCTCGAAAGGCAAGCGGAGGAGCTGCTTTCGGCGATCGGCCGCCAAAAACGGGCGCAGACGCTCGGCGCAAGCATATTCTCCTATCTTTTCGGCTGTATCGCCGCGCTCGTGCTCGGCGGCGGCATGTGCCTCTGTCTTTTGGTGGAAAACAGCGTCCCCGCGCTTGTCGGCGGGATTTTTCTCGGGCTGATCGGCATCGTCTTGTGCGGCGTCAATTACCTGATATACAGGCGGCTTGCCGAGAAAAAGACCAAACAGCTGTTGCCCCTCATCGACGAGAACGAAGAAAAACTTGCCGATCTGCTGGAAAAAGGCAACGACCTGCTTCGGGCCGATCTCATCTGACGGCGGCGGAAGATGAAAAGCAACAACACGCAGACGGAACGCCCGCGCAGCCGGTTCGGCAATAAGGAATTCCGTACCCTTCTTGCATCGCGGCTCTCCTTGCTTGCGACCGCGGTCTTTGCGGGATACAACGTATTTCTGTGGATCGTTTACCGCGCCGCGTGGAACATCGGGATCGCGGTCTACTATGCCCTCCTCTCGGCCCTCAGAGGTTATGCCCTTTTGGCAGAGCGGCGGCTTGGCAAATTGTGCGAGGAAGGGAGAGAACCTGACGGCGCGGCAAAAAAGCTGTTTTTGCTGCAAAGCCTCTTTCTCTTTCTCATTGCGCTTGCGCTCATCGTGCCCATCTCACTGATGGTGATGCAGAAAAAGACGGTGCAATATTCGCCGATCCCCGCCATTGCGACGGCGGCATATACGACCTATAAGGTCGCCTTTTCCACGCGGAATTTTATCAAGAGCCGAAAGGAACCACGCGGGGGGATCAAGATCTTACGCTGTCTGAATTTCGTCGACGCGCTCGTTTCCGTTCTTTCCCTGCAATACGTCCTCGTCATGACCTTCGGAAGCGGCGTGGAGGGCAGTATGCTTTCGCTCTGCGCCGTCACTTCCTTTACGGTGTGGACCGTGATCCTTGCGATCTCGGTCGCGGCGCTCGTAAGAGCGGTCGCAAAGCGGAAATGATTCCCCCGTCGCCGTCCTCGGCGTGTCGCGGGGAGCTATTCGCTAAACTCGTATCTTCCGCTGATATAGTCCACCAATTCCCCCGTTTTCGGGACGGGCAGTAAAGTCACGATATCGGTATATAGGCGCTGCTCCCCGTGCAGATACCACAAAAATACGACATGCTCTTTTTGCGCGGGGTCCGTTTCCCAATAGACGTTCTGCAGCGCGGCGGTCCCTCCATAGTACTTTTCGGCGGAAGAGGCAAGCGTTTCGCGGATGTCCGACTTTAACACGAGATACTCGTTCTTGCGGACCTTGCGCAGAATGATGAACAGTTCGTAGCTTGCGAGCCGCACAAGGAGATATTTGCGGTCCGGGGATACGGATACGACGTGCCCGAGCGGCCGTGTGCCGTTGCGCGAGTCGTGGTAGAGCGCACTGTCGCCGACGGAGATCGCTTCCTCCCATTCGGGAAGCGGTTTTTCGATCTCGTGGCGGTCAAAGACGACGGAATTGCCGAATTCGTAGAACTTGATGGTCATGTCATTCCCCTCCTTACTTCTCTATTATAGTATAAAAGTATCTTGGCGGTCTGTCAAGATGCTTTTTTTTCGCAGCGCCGCGGAAATGCAAATTTTTTCTGCCTAAAAATAGGTAGAAAGCAATCGATATAAAAGTGTTGACTTTTGCCTGCAAATCTGATAAAATAAATGCAAATTTTTTCGGGAGAACGCCATGAACGAAACTTCGGGGAGCAAACCGCTCGACAAACGCAAAATCGTTTGGATCTTTAACATTGTTGTTGCAATCATCAGCCTTCTTTCCATTCTCTGCTATTTTTTCGGTCCCGTATGGCAGATCAAACTTTCATACACTCTCACGGCCGATCAATTGTTGGAGATGACGGGCGACGCCTTGAATTTTGATGCGAAGGAAGTCATCGGGGAAGACGGCGAAAAACTCGATCTCGCCATTTCCCTTTCGGCAGGACATGTATTGGGCGCCTTCACCTCTGCTGAGGAAACCGTGGATAAGATGCTTGACGACAACATCAATTCCATTGTGGACGAACTCAGCGCTTCTTTGAACGGGATCGCCAAAAAGACCGTGAAGGTCGTCGCCAAGAACACCGTAAAAAGCGAGGTCAAAAACAACGTCAAAAAGTACCTCACGCAGGACAGCGGTGCGATGAGCGACGAAGAAGTCGAAAGCAAACTCGGCGAGCTTGGAATCACCGACGACTATATCAGCGAAAAGACGGACAAGCTCATCGACGATGTGTTCGCGGGCGGCAGCGACGTGGATTCCGTGACGCAAAACATCATGGATACGGTCGACGAAGTCTATAGCGATCTTCAAAAAAATGCGCAGGGCAAAGAAGAATATCGGGAGCTTGCCGATTCCGAACTCACCGAGGAAGATAAGGCGGCGATCGAGGACACCGTGCGGGAAACGCTCGGAAAACTTGCCCAAGAGGACGGGACGATCGATCCCGACGAAATGATCGCAGAACTTCTCGCGCAGGCGCTTGGCGCAGCAGGTTCGGGAAGCGGCGGGGCGGAGGAGGCCTCCGCGGCGGATGCCGTTCTTCTGGCGGACGAAGCCGACGGCGGCGAGAGCGCCTCGGGCAAGGATAAACTTGTTTCCGCGCTGCGGGATACCTTAAATAAATACATCTCCGACCCCGTGCGCAGCTATGCGGTGTATGTGTTTTACGGAATGGCGGGTCTTATGATCTTCTCAATGTTGCCCTGGGCCTATGTGCTCATCAAGCTCATCGTCAAGCTCGTGAAAAAGGATCCGAACCCCACCGTCAAGCTCGCCGTTCCGATTTGGCTCGGCTGGCTGTTCTTCCTCATTTTGGTCGCGATCCCCTCGGTTGCTCTGATGATCCTTAAACTCCCCTCCGTCACCGCGGCGCTTACGTCGGGACTTGGCTCGGCGATGGCTTACTTCGAGCAGCTCAATTTCACCATCACCTCCGTCAGCTGGACTACGGTGATCTGCGCGATCATCGCGTTCGGTATCTCCATCTATTATATGGTCGTGCGCCGCCAGCTCAAGCGGGAAGCAAACGCGCCGATGATGTACAACGGCAATGGTGGAAGCGGCGAAACGGCCTACTACGGCACGGACGGGATGGCCCCCGAGGACGGCGACATCAACGACGAGATCGCGCTGGGCGACGAGCAGTAGTTTCTGCTTTGCGTCCATGCGGACGGTTGCGCCGCTGTGGCGAAACCGGCAGACGCGCGGGACTTAGAAGCTTTGTTTGAGAACGGTCAATCGCACATTTTTCCCGCTTTTACCCCTAAAAAGTAGCAAAAAAGTGCCAAAAACCGAGGGCAAAACTTTTAGTCCCAAAATAGTCCCAATTTGTAAAAATGCAATTCGCAGGATCTCACCGAAGAAAGTGAGATCTTTTTTTACCCGCTCCTATTCCGTAGCACACTTTTAGATTTTCAAGCCGCCGGGAGGCGGCTTCCTTTCTTCCGGGCTTCCGATGACGGCGGCGCCGCGCGCCGCACCGCTTGGACCCGGCGGCACCCATTCCGCGGTGCCGCTTATCTTTATGAGTAAGTATATATAGGTATAAATAACTGCGCGACTTTTGCTACCACTCACGGTAACTTTTTATACCGCCGGCGAGGTATCTTTCATACCTTGAAAGTCTGAAAAATCGTACAGTATTTTTTCCATAAAGAAACT
>CANRCY010000013.1 GCA_947629225.1 uncultured Clostridia bacterium
CTACCAAGCAAAACAAGGCAAATGTCTTTTTTATATTTGTGGCCCCATGGTCAAGCGGTTAAGACACCACCCTTTCACGGTGGTATCATGGGTTCGAGTCCCGTTGGGGTCACCACGCAAAGCCCAGTAGAACCCGTAAAAAAGGTTCTGCTGGGGTCTTTTTTTGCACTTTTTCGGCTATTTTATATCCAGAGGACGATTGCATAGGTCTGTTTCTCCTTCTCGCCGCCGAATGTGTGGCGGTCTACCTCCACCGTCATTTTAACCTCATAAAAAGAAAACTCCCGATGGCTGTCATTGCTGTCGGGATCATGCTTTTCTATAGATTTGCGATAGACGTCTATTTTGCCTTCAAGAATCCCTGTGCAAAACTATCGGGCACGACAAACGGTTTTTCTCCAATGGAGAAAGTAACGAAAATATATCTCTCGTCGATCTTGGCAATCCTTCCTTCGCCGTATTTTGCATGAGTTACCGACATCCCGACGAAAACGTCGGGCACGGAGAAAGAATTGGGAAGAGGTCCCGACGTTGCGCTGGGCGCAGGCAACGTTTCTTCTTCGGGATTTTTGAAATGCTCATAGAGTTTTTGCCGTATTTCATCGGAAATCGCTCCTGCGGCTTCAAGCCCGAGTTCCAATAAATCTCCTGCGGTGGAAATATGTCCTTTCAAAAGTTTCATATTTTTTTCGGAAAAACCCATCTCCTCTATCGGCGTTGCGTATTGCGGCATCCTCTTGATGAAGCCTGCTTTCGTATTCAAAATCTTTCCGAATTCGCCTTTGGATTTCAATGTAACTTGATCCATTATTCTGACGTACTCACGAGCAGTCAAATCTTTTCGCAAAAAATGAGATAGCGCGAACGCACCAACAAAGCGACATTCATAAAAATCCTTTTTGCAGTCAAGCAGTTCGAATGCGAGCCGAAGAGGATAATGCCCTTCTCTATCGTCTTTTTGAATCACTTCCGCATGATCTTTGCTGACCAATTTCTCCGTAATTATATTGCCAATCAAACGATTTTCCCATAGATAGTCGGGAGCATATCCGTGAGTACTCCCATCCATAAATACAAACCATGCAATGACTCCGGGCAACTCAAACTCATCTAAAAGAACACCGGAATCCTCGTAAACTTTGAAATTCGTGCCGAGCGCGTGATTGATCATATCGGCATAACTATTTCCGACAAATTTATCAAGCAGATGGAATGTTTTCATTTTACTTCCTCCTTTGCATGGTAGTAACAATAAAACAATTTCAGATTATAGAGCATTACTTGTCCTTTTTGTCATACATCCAATCGACTAACACGCAAACACCTATCATAGCGAAAATGCATGTCAAACCGTATAAAATATATTGAAATACGCCGCTATGAAGCCAAAGCTCATTGATAAGGATCCCCGCGACAATGCCTGCACAAACAATAAATTTAATAAAGTTCTTCATCTTCTATCTCCCGAGTAGATTGTGATGCCGATTTATTCCTTTGCGTGATCGTAATAGCATCCGCCGCCGCGGATTTTGACAACGGGCAAGCCGAACTCTATCAGATAGTCCACATTGCGGCTCACCGTTCTGCGGTCACATGGAATGTCTAACGAGTTGATGACCTTCGTCATGCCCGTAATCGTGATCGGTTTTTCCTTCGATGAACCTTGATAGAGCATTTTCAGCACATAGAGGATCAGCGTCTTTTTTGCGATCGGCTTTGTCATTTCTGTTTCCTCAGAACTTTTACAATTTCCTATTATCGATCGAACAATTCTTTTATTGAATCATTCCGCAATGATATTTACGGTCTTCATGTCCGCTCCATTCCAGTACGTTTTCCACCTTCAACCCGAATTGATCGATAAGATAGCCCCTCGCCTCACGGAAGGTGGGAAAATTCGGCATTCTGTATATCGCGGTGTAATCCCACAGGGGCGCAACCACATGCGATGCTACTAAATTCCTGTCGGAAAGAGCGCCTAAATATCTTTGATAATTCCGATAGGTCGTGAACGCAAGCCCATTGGTCGCCGTATCGCTCATGATTTTTTGCTGATACTCAAAGATCACGACCGTTTCTTCGTCTCCGCGGAACGGATATTCTTCTGCTTTATGCCAGCAGTACGAGGAATTTCCGTTGCAGAGCACCATATCGGCAACTTCTCCGCCCGCGCGATTCTCTCCGATCACAAAGAAAAAACCAAACAATAAGCCTCCTCTTTCCTGTCGGAATTTCGAATATTCGGAGCGGGGAGAGGGACCCCACAGCGTGTCGCAAAACTCCTTTCCAAGTTCTTCAAAATATTCCTTTTTGAGAAGAGAATTTCTCCAGTCTTCGGGGATACCTTCAAAGCCGTATAAAAGTCCTGCGAGGCTACCCGCCACCGCGCCGACCGAGTCGGTATCGAGCCCCAAATTGACCGCTTTCAAAATGCAGTCGCGGTAGTTTTCCGTCGTAAGAAGACACCAGACCGCGGCTTCCAACGTATCCACGACATAGCCGCTGCTCTTGATCTCATTCCGCGGGAGCAAGTCAAACCTTTCGTCGAAAAGACGAAGATAGTATTTCAGCTCGGGCTCCCCTTGATAATATGCCTTCGCATTCCTCAACCCCTCTTTGATCCCTTGCTTGGTGGGATTTTCGAGAATCTCCCATAGGACAAAGGAATAAATCCCGCAACCGATACAGCTTCTCGGGTGCGCGTGAGTGAGCGCGGACGCGCGGTGGAGATAGGCGATCTTCCCGTCCAACGGAAAATCGGAACAGCCGAGATAGAGGGAGAACGGGTAGATGCGCATGAGCGACCCGTTCCCGTTTTCATTTTCGCCGCAACGACCGTGTCCCTCCGCAAACATTGCATTGCGGGAGAATTCTTCGACTGATCGGAAGCACGCTCTGCCGACGTCGAACGTTACGCCCGTCGGCGTAAATTCGTTTTCAAAGAGCCAACTTTTGAAATTTTCCATGACCGCTTTGAAATCAAGCCCGTGTTTTGCGAGCGCGTCCATTGCGCAGAGCGACATGCTCGTATCATCCGACCATGCGCCCTTGGGAAAGCGCGGATCGCCGAATGGCGTCATATCGGTGACGGGAAAGCGGTCGCGCTCCGACCTTTCCTCAAATTGAACGGGACCGCCGACCGCATCTCCCACGGCGTGCCCGAAAATAATCGCTTTGACTTTCTTGTAAAATTCCTCTTGCTTCATCACGACGCCACTTAAAACCCCTTTTCTTTTATTATAACATAAAATTATGGACAAAACTATGACATCATGGATGAAAACAAAAAATTTTATGAGACAGGACTAATTTCGATTATTTCAAACCTTATTTATTGATATTTTCATGATGAAATCCGTGGAGAATGAAATAGCCCCCGCTGAACTTACTTGCTCCATTGTGCGAAAAATGGCTGTTTATAGGTTTTTTAAGTCAAATTACGAAATCTCGGATGTCTTTTATGGGAAAACGGCGTCTGGATAATTAACGTCCACCTCGCTATGAAGCCGCGCACATTCAGAAGAAGGTGCGCGGCTTCATTATTTTTTCGAAAAGGGAAAATAGGACACAATTGCAAAACAAAAAGCGGGAGAAGATGGTATAATGGAAGAAAATCCATATGGAGGAAATGATGAAAAACAAACAAAAAGCGCAGAAAAATTATTTGCAAACGATCATGGCAGAACTGGAATGGTTTTATCGGGAGACGGGCATTACCATCACCGTGTTCGACAGGAAGGGCAACCCGATCGCGCATTGCGGCGGCGGAGTCGATATATGCCGATATATAAAATTCAAGCTTTACAAAAAGTGCAGCGATTGCGACAAAGACGCCTTGATGCGGCTCCTGAATGGTGACCGTTGCGAATATCTCTGTCACGCGGGGCTTTCGGAAGCCGCGGCTCTTGTCCGTTCCGAAGACGGCGATTTTGACGGTTATATCATCATTGGAAAATATTTGGCGGAAGAGACCTTGGAGGCTTCGAAAACCCTCATGCAAAAACTTTCGGAAAAGGACGTAAACCTCCCTGCCGTGCGCAGAGCGGCAAAAACGCTCATTCCTTTGAGCGCAGAGAAAGTGGATCATGCGCTTTGTTGTCTTTCTGCGGTCGCGCGACGGTTAGAGGAAGCGGGTTGTTTGAAAGGTTTCCGAAATCCAGACGTCCGCCACGCGATCCAAATGGTCAACCGTGATCGGCAGAAAGCGACTTGTACCGCCCTGTACGGGGAAATTCATGTAACGCGGCAATCCGCGAACACAATTTTCGTACAGCATTGCGGGGAAATCCCTTCGGCGTTTCTCACGCAGCGCAAAATGATACGAGCCGAGGACCTGCTCATGAATACAAATGCCGGCGTGAGAGAGATCTCCGAACGGCTCGGGTACGATCTTTGCGCCTTTACAACCTTCTTCAAGCGGCAATGCGGGGATACGCCCGCGCATTTCCGAAGATTTGGCGCGAAGGATGACGTCGCAAGCGAAAAGGAAATGCGGAAAGACGCCGTTCCGTTTCGGGATCGGGTCTCGAAAGACGATTGACATTGCCCCTGTTTTCGGAAAATCTTATTACGTTTTTTTGTGGTCTTCGGAATTTTCCTGTAAAGAGCGAAGCGACAGTTGGCAAAAAGCGCTCTCTTCTTCGTTGCCGTCGGCAGAGGTGTTGCCTCGGTCTATATAGCCGACCACTTTATTGTCCCGATCGAAGACGGGACCCCCGCTTGCTCCCGTTATAAACGTCTTGTCGGTGACGAGCAGCCTTTGTCCGCAAAGCGTCTTGGTCGAGCGGACCCTGATATCGCGCAGCCAATCGATCGACCGCCCCTTGGCGTAATTGGGATAGCCTGCGGAGAAAAAATAGTCGTTTGGTTGTTCGAAAGAACAATCACGCTCGGCTAATTCCAGTCCCCTTTGGGGAGAAACGGGCTCAATATCCAACACGAGCAGATCGTTCGTCCAATTGTATTGTTTCAGAGAGACGTCGTAGATATGTTTTTGGTCGGGCGGAAGATATACCCGCGTGCCCCGCGCAAGGATTTGGTTTAATTTTTTCTCGTCGACGGGTTTTTTGATCTCCCAGACGTTGTGCAGACAGGTGATGAGCCCTATCCCTTTCAACAAAAACGCCGTGCCTTGGGATTCGTCCGTTTCGATCACAAATAAATTTTTTTGGACAAGACTTTCAAACTGATCGGGGAGCGGGAAACAGTTGCCGAACAGCTCGTTCCCTTTTTCGGCAAGATAGCGGTATTTTGTGCTGTACAGCCCCATTACCATTTTGTAGTAATTGATCTTGCCCCTTATATGGCGGGAGAATTTTTCGATATCCGCTTCGCCGTTCTTCAAAAAACCGTTTCTTGTTGCGCCCGCCTCGAGCCCGTTTTGGCAGGTGTAGAACAGCGTCGCGCGAAATTTTCGGTATTTCTCCCGCAAAATATTCGGCTTTACATTCACGACGATACCCGTCACCGTCTTTCTTGTTCCGAAGGATTGCAGCCGTATCTTGTTCGGATTCACTTTGAAGTTGTTCTTCTCTATGATCGCGGCAAGCTCGCCCCCGAGGCTGACGGAGGGAAAAACGTTGACGATCCCCGCGGGCAGATAAGGCGCTTTGGTGGAGATGGTGATATCGTCGCAATAGCGTGTGCAAACGACCTTGTATTTGCCGCAAAGTTTGACGAGGTCGTTATCGAGCGAACGGCAGATAAGATTGGAAACGATCGGAGAAGTGGGCGCTCCCTGCGGCAATATCCCCCGAAAACAGACAAGTTGGGCAAGCGTTTTGGAGACCGTATCGTTAAAACAGAACGGTTCGCCTTTGAACAGTCCCTGCACCCGCCCGAAATGAATGGAGGGAAAGAAGTCGGAAAGGTCGAGATTCAGAACATGGCGGTTCCCCGCATGGACGGCGGCGTTCGTCACGACATTTCTCGAACGAACATATCCGTGGGCGATCTTTTTGGGAGAGTAGATCACGTATAAAATCGCATTGAGGCGGCGTTGGATCAAGCGCAGTTGACGGTTGGGAGAGAAGATCGTGCGCTTTTCCCCGTTGCTTTTTCGGATTTCGAACGTACGATATAATTTTTCGGGTTGACGGTAGCGGCAAATGTACAACAGCTCGCTGAGCTGGATCCCCAAGCATTCGGCAAGCTCTCTGCGCGTGGAAATATTCAAAAAGTTTCGAGTTTTTTCTTCCATGGTAAAAAAAGAAGCATAGTGATTCTAACCTTATGGTGAGATATTTCTCGCGTGGATATGGAGAAATATTTGAAAGGTAGCCATTAGACACGGATTGCGAAACGCAAAAAGATCAATTCACTATGCTTACAACGATTATAGCATGTTTTTCTGTCTTGTGCAATCAAATTGAAAGAATTTGAGGATTTTTCGCCCTACTCGGCTCCTTTTTGATTTTTTCTTTATTCGCTTGATAAAAGAGCTCCGATTTGATATAATGATTCCGTCGGGCGGACGTGCCCGCACTTCTTATACGGTTTGAAAGGTCGGAATAGAATATGTCGATTTTTTTGTTTATCGTGGCGGCTTTGCTCCCCGTGCTCTTCTGCGTCGGGTTCTATCTGCTCGAAAAGTACACCCCCTTCGGGAAATTGCGTTACATATGGCGGCAGATCGTCATCGGCGTTGTGTTCGGCGGGCTCGCCGTCCTCGCGACCGAAGTGTTGAGCATCGACGTCGGCGGGGCGCTCAATAACGTCCGCGACGCAGCTCCCCTCACCGCAGGGCTCATGTTCGGAGGCCCCGCGGGCATTATCGCGGGCGTCATCGGCGGCGCGGAACGCGCCCTCTGCGTGCTTTGGAAGGAAGGCGCAGCCTACACGGCGGTCGCTTGCTCCGTCTCCACCACGCTCGCGGGCGTATTCGGCTTTTTGTGCCGCAAGTTCATGTTCGAAAACCGCCGCCCTTCGTGGCCCTATGCCTTCCTCATCGGCTTGACGACGGAAGTTCTGCACATGCTCCTCATCTTCGTGACGAACATGACGGACATTTTGGGCGCATTTACGTTCGTGCAGAGGGTCTCCCTTCCGATGATCCTTGCAAACTCCCTCTCCGTAACGGTTTCGGCAGTCCTTTTGACTCTTTTCGAGCGGGAGAAGCTGTTCGTCATCCGCAGGCGGACGATCGCGCAGATCTTCGAAACGTTGCTCTTTATCTGCGTTGCCGTGGCGTTTGCGGCGACTTCCGTGTTTACCTATTTCCTGCAAGACAACATCGTAAAATCAGATACGGAAGCGACGCTGAAACAGACCACCGAGGACGTTACCGAGGATATCCGAGAAGCCTCCGACCTCAAACTCCTCGAAAGCGCGAGGAGCGTTGCGGGCGAACTCACAAACAGCGATTTTCAAGTCGTACAGGATATGTTCGAAAGTCTGTTGGGCGAGGAAGCGGGGGAAGACATCCTCTTTGCCATTCTTTCCGCTTATGCCGACGAGATCAACGTCGTGGACGAGAACGGAATCATTATAAAGTCCACAAACGAGGAATACGATACAAAAAAATTCGACATGCACAGCGGGGAGCAATCGGCGGAATTTCTGTGCTTACTCGGCGACACGGAAGAATACGTTCAGCCTTACGGTCCCATCGCAGCCGATTCCAAAGTCTTCATGAAATATGCCGGCAAAAAATTGCACCCCGGCGAATATCCGTCGCTGCCGAACGGCGGGTTCGTGCAGGTCGGGCTCAATTCGGAGAGCTACTTTAAGGCGCTCGAAGAGCGCGTGAAGATCGCGGCGGAGAACAGGCATCTCGGGCGGGAAGGGTTCGTGCTCATCTTCGATGAAGCATTCAACCTCATCAGCGCGCCCGAGGGGCACATGAACGACAAGTTCGTCCATCTCGGCGCAGAGGGCTACCGCTTCGAGGAAGGGGTCCCCTTCCGCACCGAAGTTTCGGGCGTGCGCAGCTATTGCCAATACAGCTATACCGAAGGCTACTATATCATCGCGGTCTATCCCGAGAGCGACGCGGCGCTCACCCGCAACATCTCCGTCTATGTGCTCATCTTTGTGGAAATTCTCGTCTTTTCCGCCCTCTTCATCGTGCTCTATCTTCTGATCAAGAAGCGGATCGTGGGCAACATCGGGCGGGTAAACGACTCCCTCGGCAAGATCACGGCGGGCGATTTGGACGTTGTGGTAAACGTGCGGGACGGCGTGGAATTTTCCACTCTCTCCGACGACATCAACGCCACCGTTTCCACGCTGAAACAGTACATCGAGGCGGAGGCAAAGCGGCTCGACAAGGAGCTCGAATTCGCCCACCGTATCCAGCTTTCCGCCCTGCCTTCGGTGTTCCCGCCCTATCCCGACCATGACGAGTTCGAGATCTTCGCCTCTATGGACGCGGCAAAAGAGGTGGGCGGCGATTTTTACGACTTCTACTTTGCGGGCAGAAACAAATTCGTGTTTATGATCGCGGACGTTTCGGGCAAGGGGATCCCCGCCGCCATGTTCATGATGACGGCGAAGACCCACCTCCGCAACATGACGGAGAGCGGCATGGACATCGCGGAAGTATTTACCAAAGTCAACAAGCGGCTGTGCGAAAACAACGCGGCGGATATGTTCGTGACCGCGTGGATGGGCGCGATCGACCTCAAAACGGGCATGCTCTCCTTCGTGAATGCGGGGCACAACCCGCCCCTCATCAAGCGGGCGGACGGCTCCTTCGAATATCTCCGCTCCAAGGCGAACTTCATCCTTGCGGGCATGGATATGACCCGCTACACGCGGCAGGAAATTCAGCTTTCCGCGGGCGACGAAATTTTCCTCTACACCGACGGCGTGACGGAAGCCACCAACCCCGCGGAGGAGCTGTTCGGGGAAGACCGCCTGCAAGCGTGCCTCAACGGCGCGGAGACGACGGACATGACCGAACTGTGCAAGACGGTCAAACGCGCCGTCGACGACTTTGCCGACAGCGCGCCGCAGTTCGACGACATCACGATGGTCGCCGTCAAATTCAACGTCTGCGCCAAATAAACGGTGCGCCCTTTTCCGAAAGGTTTTTGCAAAATTTCACAACAAATACAAGAAACCATGATAAACTGCCATTCAAAGGAGACAGTTATGAAACGCATACTTATTTGCTTTATCACGCTTGCCCTTTCCGTTTGCGTTCTGACGTGTTGCGGAAAAAAGCCCTTCGTCAACCCGGGGGATTCCCTCGGCGGGGGCGGTACGGGCGAAATTGCAGACAGCGCCGACGATGTGACGGACGACGTGAAGGACGACTTTTCCGACGAGGATTTTTCCGATCTTGCGGGAAATACCTCTTCGGCGGAGGCGACCGAAGTCACGCCGACGGAGGAAGTGTATAAGATCTCCGAGGACGGGACCTACTATTTCAGCGGTAGTTACGGCGGAATTTTGCTCGACGCAAAGAACTTGAAGTTGCACCTCATTTTCGACGGCGCAACGATAGCGACAGCGGAAGGTATCGCTCTCGACGGTGCGACCAACAAGGGAGCCGAGGTCGTTATCACTCTCCTCGGCGAAAATTCCATTGTGTCCACCGCAGAGGGAGAGAACGCCGTTCATATCAAGGGAAAACTCTCTTTCAACGGGGAAGGCTCCCTTTCGGTCACGGGCGGCAAGAATGCCGTGAAAGTTTCCAAAGAGCTCGCGATCGTCGATTGCTCGCTCGCGCTTACAGCCGGAAACCACGCGATCTCCGCTCTCTCCGTGTCTGCTTCCGACTGTACCGTCAACGTCCTGTCTGCGGGCAAGGACGGGATCAACGCGGAGTGCGACGACGAGACGACCGCTTTTACGACCGATGAGGGCTACGTCTATCTGAAAAACGTCGATTATTCCTGCTCGGCGGAGGGCGACGGTATCCAAGCCGACACCGTCGTCTATCTCGACGGCGGCAACTATGACATCAAGACAACGGGAACTTTTGTTCCCAAAACGCAGATGTCCGAATACGGCATAGACGCAGACGATTTCAAGTATATCAAATCGGGAGACGCCTATCAGAGGATTGCGAGCGACGAAGCGAACCGTTACGGTGCGAGCTCGCTCTACGGACTTGTGCAAGGGTGCAAGGGAATCAAAGTCGGGGAGATCGAATATCCCGACGAAAACGACCCCGACAAGGAAATTACCGTCACGGAAGGCGACTATTCCATTATCATCGAGGGCGGCACGTTCACGATCGACAGCACGGACGACGCGATCCACGCAAACAGCGGAAATCTTTCGGTGCGCGGCGGGGATTTTACGATCTCCACCTATGACGACGCGCTGACGAGCGACGATCTTACAAAAATTACGGGCGGCACGATTACCGTGACGAAATGCTATGAAGGCATTGAGGGCGGCTATGTCGAGATCTCGGACGGCACGATCAACATTACGGCGCAGGACGACGGCATCAACGCCGCAAGCGACGACACGCGCATCACCGAACATATCCTCATCTCGGGCGGCGAAATTTACGTCAATGCCGAGGGCGACGGCGTGGATTCCAACGGCTCGATCAACATGACGGGCGGCACGCTGATCGTGTTCGGTCCGATTTCGGGCGCGAACAGCGCGCTCGACGCGGACAGAGGAATTGTGATCGACGGCGGCTATCTCTTTGCGGTCGGACCTCTCGGAATGGTGGAAACGCCCGCAAACAATTCCAAACAGAATGTTCTGTCCTATGCGCAAAATCAAAGGATAAGCGCAAACACCGTCCTCTCTTTGACCGATGAAGACGGTGCGCCGATTTTCTCCGTTGCGATAGAAAAGGACTGTCAATCGGTCATTGTGTCCTGTCCCGAACTTGTTACGGGAGGGAGCTTCAAACTGTACGGCGGCGATACGCAGCTCTGCGCATTTACGGTATCTTCGGTCATTACTTCGGTCGGTTCGCAGGGCAATATGGGGAATCCCGGCGGCGCTCCTTCGGGCGGGTTCGGCGGCGGGTTCGGCGGGTTCGGCGGAGGTCCCGGCGGGGGCTTCGGCGGAGGTCCCGGCGGACGGTAACGCCTTTGAACAGAAATAAAGACAAAGACGGCGAGAACTTCGCCGTCTTTCCGATAAAAAATCCCCTGCCCGAATCAGGTCGGGAAGGGACAAAAGAGCTCCGTGTTCTTTACGGGGCGAGACGTTTGCCCCAGCAGTGCCTGTTGCACCCGTTGCAATAGTAGCCGCCCGAAACATCGATGAACAGATCGCCGCTCCCGCAAAATTCGCATACCGTCTTGCCGAATGCGCCGCCCGTGCCGCCGCCGACCTCTTCGAGATCGTCGTCGCTGAGTTCCTCTCCCCCGTGCCAACGTTCGAAATAAATTTGTGCGTCGTCAAGCGAAAGTTTGATCTTCTCTTCCTTCGCGAGCGAGACCAGCTCTTCCACCGTCTGCGCGCGTTGCGCAAGCTCTATCAAATGAAACGGCGACATCTCTCTTCCCCCTCCGCTTGATTTCTTCCGCGGAATGTGTTAAACTTTTTGCAAACAGCCATGGACGCCCAATTTCAACGCAAAATTCTCATAGTAGACGCAGAGAGCGCCGCCCGTCCGTTCTGCGAATATTTCAGCCGTATCGGCTATTCGGCTTTTGCGGCGGAGACGCTCGCAGAAGCGCGCCGTCTCCTTTTGCGCGAAAAATTCGACGCCGTCGTCTCGGAACTGCGTCTTCCCGACGGCGAAGCGGTCGAACTCTTCGGAGAAAGTTCCGCGCCCGTCGTCGTGTTTTCGGAGGACGCCTCCGACGAAGCCGTGATACGGGCGTTTTCGCTCGGGGCTTCGGACTATGTTTTTAAGCCCTGCTCTCCCCGCGTGATGGCGGCGCGGATCGAGAGGCGGCTCTGCCTGCGCGAGCGCGCGCTCTCGGGACACGGCATCACGCTGAGCATCGCCATGCGCACCGCCCTGTACGAAGGCAAGCCCATAAAGCTCACCTCTTCGGAATTCAACATTCTCTGCTTTTTGATGGCGCACGCGGGGCAGTTTTTCACTGCGGACGAGATCTACGAGCGCGTGTGGAAAATGCCGAGCATGCAGACGGGCGTGGTTCGGTTCCATATTTCCAATTTGAAAAGGACGCTCCTTGCCGCCACGGGAAAGAATCTCATTCTCTCGGGATTCGGGGTAGGTTACGCCTTTGCTTCGGAAATTTGACGGTCTTATTCCCTGTTTTTGCGGTTCTCGATCGTGAACTTTATGACCTTTTCTATGGCGGAGCGATCCTGCCATGCTCCGCCCGCGATGGTTTCGAGGTCGTCGTCCGAGAGTTCGCCGCCCTTTTCGAGTTTTTCGGCAAGCGCCTTTGCCTGTTCGTCTGTCAGCTCTTTACCGTACTCTTCCTTGGCGAACTTTTTCAATTCTTCGGTCATGTTTTTCTCCTTCCCGACAGGATTCGGGGCGAAGACTTAAAATTTACGGTATGTGTCGGTCGGGAGCGTGGGGGTGGTGATCGTCCCGGGGGTCTCGATCTGCTTGGACTGCGGGTTCTTGCGCGTCAAAACGCTCGAATCGACGCCATAATCGCGCAGTTCGAAAGCGCCGCCCGTCACTTCGTCGAGGGCTTCGTCGTTGAGTTCTTCCGTCTTGTTGTTCTTCGTTTCTTTGTTTTCCATCATTTATCTCCTTTTACAGGGAAATCCTGCTTTCTTGTACTTTTATTCTATCATATCTCCGCGCGGAATGCAACCGCCGCGGACCCTTTCAAACAAATCCTAACAATCAATCCGAACGCTTGCCTGTTTCGGGCGCGCAGTCGAGACGTTGCCGCGCGACGAGCTCCGCAAACTTTCCGTTCTTTGCGATGAGCTCTTCGTACGTCCCCTCTTCGGCGATCTTCCCCTGTTCGAGATAGAAGATCTTGTCGCATTGCTTGATCGTCGAAAGCCTGTGGGCGATGACGATGCGCGTGCATTTGAGCGCCGCGAGCGATTCGGAGACCTTTTTTTGGGTGAGATTGTCGAGCGCGCTCGTCGCCTCGTCGAACATCAGAATTTTGGGTTTGGGCGCAATGGCGCGCGCGATGAGGAGCCGTTGCCGCTGTCCGCCCGAAATTCCGCCGCTCCCCTCCGAGATCACGGTGTGCATGCCCATGGGCATGTTGCGGATGTCGTCCGCGATGCCCGCGAGCTCCGCCGCCTCCCATGCGTCGTCGACCGTGAGCCACGGCGCGGAGATCACGATGTTCGAATAGATGTCCCCCTGAAAGAGCTTGCCGTCCTGCATGACTGTGCCGATCCTGCGGCGGAGGGATTTGAGGTCGATCCCCGCAAGGTCCTTCCCGTCGTAATACACCGCGCCTTTCTGCGGCGTTTCGAAGCCGAGCATGAGGCGCATGAGCGTGGACTTTCCGCAGCCCGTTGCGCCGACAAAGGCGACGTACTGCCCCGAGCGGATTTTCAGCGAAAGATCGTCTACGACGTTCGGCATATTTTCGCTGTAACGAAAGGTCACGTTGTTGAGCTCGATCCCGCCCGCAAGGCGCGTGATCACCTGCTTGCCCTCTGCGATCTCGGGTACGGTCTCCAAAATCGGCTTTACCATGTGCAGAATGGGTTTGATGTTTGCGATCGTCATGGTGATCCCCGCAAGGGACAAAAACGCGCCCGAGACCATGCCGTAAGCCGTGTTGAAGGCGTAATAGTCGGCGACGGAGACCTTGCTGTACACCGCCATAAAATAGATGGCGAAATTGCCCGCAAGCGTGATGATCAGCGTGATGACGTTGCCGTACGTCAGAACGGCGGGCTCGTCGAAGTACACTTTGATGAATTCGGCGTAATGTTTGCCCCATCGCGAGAAGGCGCGCTTTTCCGCCCCCGTGAGCTTGATCTTCTGCACGCCCGAAATGAGCGCATAGCTCATGCCGCTCTCCTTCGCCTCCAACTCCATCTGCTTTTTGGAGACCTTCGCGCGCACGACGGTGGAAACCGCCGAAAAGAGCAACGTCACCAAAATGACCGCGACGGCAGGAATCACCAGAGCGGGCGCAAACACGAAGATCTGCGACAGATAGATGAGGGAGAAGAGAGACGTGAGGCCCGTGGAGAGAAAGACTTCCACAAGCATGGTGCAGAGGGTATTGAGAAACTGTGCGCGCGTGGAGAGCTCGCCCGCGCTGTAACTTTTGAAAAAGTCGGCGGGAAGAGACATCAGGCGCGCCATGGAAGCGGCTTGCACGGTCACGTTCAGCTTGGTCGAAATGCGTGCGATGAGAAGGGATTTTACCGTGCCGATGAGAAGGGACGAGAGCGTCACGCACACCATGAACACCGCAATAGAGGCGAGCAGAGTGATATCTCCGCTTTCGATGACGACCCCGAAGAGCAGTTGGTTGAGCTTGGGCATGAGCAGTCCCACGAGCGTGACGGCAAGCGCCGCGACTGCCGTCAGAATATAGTCCGCGGGGGATAGAACTCCCGCAATGTATTTGAGCAGCGCGCCCGTTTTGAGTTTTTTCAGCGGGAAGGGCTTATAAAAGCCGATCGCCTCTTTTTCGAAGAGCTCCTCGCTTTTGCGGGTGATCTTGACCCGTTTTCCCCTCTCCGTATCGAAATAGGAATATCCCGAAAGTCCCGACGGAATGAGCGCAACGATCGACCCGTCCGACTTTTTTACGCCGAGCATGGCGCCGATCGCGTCTTTATGCCACCCTTTTTCCAGATGGACCGTCCGCCGCATGATCCCGTAGGGGCGCATGAGATATTCGAGCCGTTCGTTCATATCCTTGACGGAATCGGGAACGTCCCGCGTTTTGGCATGGTAATAGGCGAGGATCTCGTCGATGGCGTTCTTCGCCTTGCCCTCGTCGTCGGCGAGCATGGCGGAGATATTCTTCCCCGTGATGGCGTCCGAAATTTCCACGAACGTCTCTTCGAAGTTCTCCTGATCGCGCTGTTTGCGCTCTTTGATCTGTTCGTCAAACCAACCCATAGAACTCCTCCGTCATTCGTTGGAAACGAGTTGCGCGTAATAGCCGCCCTTCGCGTACAGTTCCTCGTGCGTGCCGCGCTCCACGACCTTGCCGCGGTCGAGCACCACGATCTCGTCGCAGTCGCGGATGGTCGAGAGCCTGTGCGCCACGACAATGCAGGTGATCCCTCTGTCTTTGATGGATCGAACGACGTCGTATTCCGTCTTTGCGTCGAGGGCGCTCGTCGCCTCGTCCATGATGATGATCGTGGGGTCTTGCGCGAGCACGCGGGCGATCTCCATGCGCTGCCGCTGTCCGCCCGAGAAGTCCTTGCCGCCCTCGGCGATCACATAGCTGTATCCGCCCTCGCGCTGCATGATGTCCTCGTGGAGCTGCGCGTCCTTGGCGGCGAGGATCATCTCGAAATCTTCGATGGAATTATCCCACATCTTGATGTTGTTGCGGATGCTGTCCTCGAAGAGAATGATGTCCTGGTCCACGACGGCGAGCGAGCCCGTAAACACGCCGCGATCGATCTTGTCGATGGGCTTGCCGTCGAACAGGATCTCTCCGCTCCACGGGCGGTAGAGCCCCGAAATGAGCTTGGAAAGGGTGGACTTCCCGCAGCCCGAACTGCCCACGAGCGCGACGCGGCTGCCCGGTTTCAACGTCAGATCGAACCCTTCGATGAGGGGCTCTGCGAGGCGGGAATACCCGAACGTGACGTTTTTCAGCTCTACGAGACCCGAGAGCTTGTCATATTCGGCGTCGCCCTCCAAAGCCGTTTGCGTTTCGTAGTTGACGTCGGTGGGATATTGCATGACGTCTTCCACGCGCTCCATCTCCGTGCGCATTTCCTGTATGGTCTGCCCTGCGGAGACGATCGTCATGGCGGGCTCTGTAAAGGAGGCAAGGAAGCCTTGGAACGCCATTACCATACCTACGGTAAACTGCCCTTCCATCGTGAGCCAAACGCCGAGGACCAGCACCGCGACATTTGTGAGCGAAGCTATGAGGGTGGGGACAATGCCGAGATATTGGTTGAGCCGTTCGAACTTTATCTGTTGGGTGTTGACGCTCGCCTGATAGCCCGCCCACTTTTCGAAGTAGCCGTTCTCCGCGCCGTTTGCCTTGATGGTCTCGATCATCTCGATCCCCGCAACGGTGGCGCTTGCGAGCTTTCCTTCGTCGCGCATCTGCACGCGGGTGATATTCACCCGTTTTTTGGAAATAATGCGGGACATGAACAGATTGAGGACGATGGACGCGAGCCCGACGAGCGCTAAAATCCAGCTGTAACTTACCATGACGACGAGATAGAAGATCATCATCGCCGCGTTCAGCACAAGCGGCGCCAAAGTGTTGACGAGGGTGTTCGCGATCTCGCCGTTCGCCTTCTGCCGAAGCTGGATATCCCCCGCCATCCGCTGAGAGAAAAATTCCATGGGCATGCGCAGCACTTTCCACATGAACGTGGAATCGCCGACGGAGGTAAATTTGGCTTCGATCCTCCACATCGTGCGCGCCTCGATGAACGCGACGACGATCTGGACAATGGAGACCCCCGCAAGCAAAACAAAGAACGGGTAGACCCATTCGGGATTTTCTTGGGTGAGCAAATTATCCAAAAGGACATGCAAAAAGACGGGCTGGATCACGCCGAGGACGGAGATGATGACCGTCGTCAAGACGATGAACACGACCGCCGCGCCCGCGCCGACAAGCCTTTTTTTCGCAAATGCAAGAATGCTCTTGGGTTTTCCGCCGCGGACGAACTCTTCCGTCGGCTCGAACATCAGACAGATGCCCGTAAAACTTTCGTCGAACGTCTCTGCCGAGACGGTGTAATTCCCCTTTGCGGGGTCGTTTAAGACGGCTTTATTCCCCTTAAATCCGCAAAGGACGACGAAATGGTTGAAATTCCAATGGATGATACAGGGGAAGGTCCCCTTTTTTTTGAGGTCTTCGGGCTCGAAGCGGTACCCCTTTGCGGAGAGCCCGTAGGCTCTGGCGGCTTTCAGGAGATTCCTCGCGTTGGAGCCGTCGCGGGAGACGCCGCAGTCTGCGCGGACCTGTTCGAGCGGGAGCCACTTGCCGTACTAGGCGAGGATCATCGCGAGCGCCGCCGCGCCGCATTCGAGCGCTTCCATCTGCATGACGACGGGAACTTTTGCAACGCCCTTTCCAAGGGGGCTTTTCTGCTTGTTCTTATCCATTCCGCGCCTCACCCGAAAAGAAAGGAGATGGGCGAAACGACGCCCGTCACGATAGAGACGGAATAAATCCCCTCTTCCGAAAGCTCGGCGTCGAGCGCGATCTCATACACCCATTCCCCGACGGAGAATCCGCCGACCCGCATCGCATAGGCGGTAAAACGGTCTTCGTCCACCGCAATGGGCTGGGCGGAGATGGAAACGACCGTGCATTCGCTTCCGCCGAGCCGCACGGCGTCGCCCGCTTCGATGCCGCCCGCTTCCGCTTCGCGCACATAGCAGACGACCCCGCCTTCCGCGGAGACGGCAACGCCGTTTACCTTGGTTTCGAGCTTTCCGACGACGCCCCAAACGACAAATCCCGCGAGCAAGCAAAGAACTGCCGCGAGAACGATCCAAATGCCGGGGTTGGTCACCCTGATATAATCGGTGAGTTGCTCGGGCGAGGACGCCCGCTCTATGCTCTTCTTTCTGAAAAGAGGCTTCTTCATGACCCTTCCTCCGTTTTTTGCGACGGCTCAAATGTTCTTCGTGATCGTAAGAATATTCTGTCCGTCTCTGTATTCGTACGAAATCCCGTCCATGGTTTTTTTCACCATGTAAATCCCGAGCCCGCCGATCTCGCGTTCCTCCGCGGAGAGCTCCGTATTCGGGTCCGCCTTTTTCAACGGGTCGTACGGCACGCCGTGGTCGATGAACGTGATAACGACCGCGAGCGGGTCCTCTTTAAGCTCCACGCGCACGGTAGCGGGACCCACGTCGGGATTGTAGGCATAGTGAGCGATATTTCCGAACAGCTCGTCGATCGCGATGTCGATCTGCATTTGCGCCTTCAAGGAGCAACCGTGCAACTCCAACTGTTCGTTGACGAAATCGGTGACCCGTTCGATGTTTTCGACCGTCGCGTTTATGGTAAGTTCCTTCATGCCGCACCTCCGTCCGCCGCGCCGCAAAGTGGCGGCGCAAGACGGCACCTATGCCTATTCGATCGTGAGGATCTCGGAAAAGCCCGTGATCTCGAACACTTCCATGATCGTTTCGTTGACATGGCGGATTGTCATCGTGCCCTGTTTGTTCATCACTTTTTGCGCCGCGAGGAGCACGCGCAGCCCCGCGGAAGAGAGATATTCGAGCCCCGCAAAGTCGAAATCGAGCTCGGTTACCCCGCCGATACTGCGTTTGAGTTCGGCTTCGAGCTGCGGAGCCGTCGTCGTATCGAGCCTTCCCGATAGTCATAAAATAACCTCCTGAAACAATGTTATTATATCACGCGCCGCCGCTCTTGTCAACGGTCAACGCTCCGCTCGGACGTCGCGTACAAAAAAAGTATTTTTTCCATAAGCAAAGCCCCCGCGGGGAACGCGGGGGCTTTCATGTTTTCGGGGAGAGTTAAATTTACCCTTTGGTAGCGCCGCCGGTGATCCCTTCTACGTAGTAGCGTTGTAGGAAGATGAAGAGGAGGACCACGGGTACGGCGACGAGGAT
>CANRCY010000014.1 GCA_947629225.1 uncultured Clostridia bacterium
CCTTCGGCTGGCAGAACGCGCTCATCCTGCTCGGCGTTGCGCTCGTTACGGCGGCGTTCTCGACTGCCGTGCCCGTCGCGCTCAACGTGCGGAAAAAACCCGTGGAGACGATCCGCACGATTTGAGGGCGCGCTTCCCCGAGAAAAATTTTGGGGAAACCGTAAAAATCAGGGCAAAAAAAATTGACAGCGTTCTTCCCGTTTGATATAATATGAAGGCAAAATAAGTGCTTCGGCGAAGGAGGGTTGATGTAGGATGTCTACGATCAGAGTCGGCGATAACGAGAATCTGGAAAGCGCGTTGCGCCGTTTCAAGCGGAAATGCTCCCGCGACGGGATCATCGGCGATCTCCGTAAAAAGGAGTTTTACGAAAAACCTTCCGTCAAAAAGAGAAAGAAGTCTGAAGCCGCACGTAAAAGAAACAGAAGCTGAAATCGGAATCCGTAACTTCGCGTTGCGGATTTTTTTTGCGAAAAATGTCGAAATTTGGGCTGCAAAAAAGGAGATGATATGGAACGCACCTGGAAATCGCTTGCCCGAGAGGCAAAAATGCGCATGAAAAAAGGATTTTGGCAGGAATTCGGCGAAAAACTCGAGGGAGAACGCAACTACGCTAAGCAACAGGGGATCAACGAAGGTAAAATGGAGCTCTATCTCCGCGACAAGGTGGAGACGCAGATCCGCGGCGAAACGCCCGACGAGTTTTACAGCAAGGTGAAAGACATTCTTCTCTCCGAAGGAGAGGTCTCGGACGCGATCGGGAGGCTGACCGACAAGGAGTATTACGCCACCCTCTCCTATTCGGAGAAACAGCGGTATACGCTCGAACTCTCCGAAAAATATCTTCGCGCTCTCGAACGGTTCAAACGGGAGTACGAATTCGAATTAAAGGGGCGCACATAGAGCCCCTTTTCGCGTGAAGCGCTTGCCTTTTGCCGCGGAACGTGATATAATTCCTTTATATGGAACTTTTCGAGGAACTCAACGACGAACAGAGGCTCCCGGCAACGGATACCGAGGGAGCCGTTCTCGTCCTTGCGGGAGCGGGAAGCGGAAAGACCCGCGTGCTCACCGCGCGCATTGCCCATCTTGTGGGCGATCTCGGGGTCTCGCCGTCGAATATCCTCGCGATCACCTTTACGAACAAAGCCGCCGACGAAATGAAGGAGCGGCTTTTTGCAATGACGGAGATCGGCGGAATGTGGGTATGCACCATTCACTCCATGTGCGTGAAAATCCTGCGCATGTTCGCCGAACGCCGCGGCTTGAACGAAAATTTCTCCATCTATGCGGAGCAGGAGCGGACAAGCGTCATCAAACAGGCGTTCAAAGAGCTCGGCTATGACGACGAGGGCATGTTCAAGAGCGTGCAATACCATATCTCCAATGCGAAGATGCTCGGGCTCTCCCCCGAAAAGTACGCCGCCAAATACGCGCACGAACGAAACATCGAGACGGCGATGAAGGTCTTCCGCCGCTACGACGCGCACCTGAAAAAGAACAACGCGCTCGACTTCGACGACCTTCTCCTCGAGGCGCGGGCGCTCCTTTCGGAAGACGCAGAGGCGCGGGAGTACCTTGCGGGCAAGTTCCGTTACATCCATGTGGACGAATTCCAGGACACCAATGCCGTGCAGTTCGACATCATCAAGCTCCTCGCGAGCGTCCACGGCAATCTCTTCGCCGTCGGCGACGACGACCAGTCGATCTACGGCTGGCGGGGCGCCGAGATCGCGAACATTCTGCACTTCGAACGCTCTTACCCCAAGGCGAAGATATATAAACTGCAACAAAATTACCGCTCTACGGGCGCGATCCTCGCCCTTGCGAACGCCTCGATCTCGCACAATTCCATGCGGAAGGGGAAAAAACTCTGGACGGAGCGGAGCGAGGGAGAAAGACCCGTCTTTTACGAGGCGGACGAAGAGGCGGGCGAGGCGCTCTACTGCGCCCGCATCATCGACGAATACCGCCGCGATGGGGCACGGCTTTCCGACTTTGCCGTGCTCATGCGCATCAACGCGCTCACCCGCTCCTTCGAGCAGGAATTCACGAAATACAACCTCTCTTATAAAGTGTTCGGCGGCTTTAAGTTCTTCGAACGGAAGGAGATCAAAGACGTTCTCGCCTATCTGCGCATGATCGCCAACCCCTTCGACGACGAGGCAGTCCGCCGCGTCATCAACGTGCCGAGGAGGGGGATCGGCGAAAAGACCGTTCAAGCCTTGCAGACATATGCGGACAGCGAGGAGCTCTCTCTCTACGACGCGGTGCTCGACTGCGACGCGCTTCCCCTTGCGGAGGGCGTAAAAAACAAGTTGCGCGGGTTCGGGGGATATATCAAAGAGCTCGTGCTCCGCTCGCAGGAACTCCCGCCCGATAAGCTCGTCGCCGAGCTCGTCAAAAGTTCGGGGATTTACGATATTTATTACGACGGGACGGACGAGGGCGCCACAAAACGCGCCAACCTCGACGAATTTCTCAATTCGGTCGAGGAATTTGTCCGCATGAACGAGGGGGGAACGCTCAGCGACTATTTGCAGCAGGTCACCCTCTATTCGGATACCGACGAAATGGACGACGGGGACTACGTCACCCTTGCCACCATCCATTCGGTGAAGGGGCTCGAATTCCGCTGCGTCTTTCTCTGCGGGCTCGAAGAGAACATCATGCCCACGCCGCGCTCGCTCGACGATCCCGCCGCATTCGAGGAAGAGCGGCGGCTCATGTACGTTGCCATCACGCGCGCCAAGGAAAACCTTTGGCTCACGCGGAGCCGCAGCCGCTATCTCTATGGCAGAAGAGAGCCGACGATGCGCTCCCGCTTCGTCGAAGAGATCAAAGACGAGCTCGGGATCCGCGCCGAAAAGCCGCGGTATTCGGGGTATGGGTACGAGAGAAGGGGCTACGGGACCTATTCTTCCCGCTTCTCGGAATCCCGCGGGGAAGAGGGCGCGGTCTTCGGCGGAACGCACCGCCCGCCCGCCTTTACGCCCGCGCCGTCCTCTTCCGCCCCCCGCGCGTCGGCGTCCGCCTCGGGGGTGAATTTCTCCCGCTTCACCGTCGGGACGCGCGTGCGCCATCCCCGCTTCGGGGAAGGGGAGATCGTCGCCACCCGCAACGAATCGACCAACCTCATCGTTACCGTCTGTTTCCAAACGGCGGGAAACAAAGACTTAGCTGCGGCGCTTGCGCCGCTCACGATCTTGGAGTGATTGTATGGACAGAATGCAGGAGCTTTGCGAAATCCTCAACCGATGGGCGTATGAGTACTATGTGCTCGACAATCCGAGCGTGCCCGACCGCGAATACGACAGGCTGTACGACGAGCTCCGCGAGCTCGAACGGGAGACGGGGACGGTACTGCCCGAATCTCCCACCTGCCGCGTGGGGGGAGAGCCGATAAAGGGCTTCGAACGGCATACGCACATCGCCCGCCTCTATTCCCTCGACAAGGCGGTGACGGAAGACGAGCTCTCCGCGTTTTTTACGCGCGTCGAAAAACACGGCGCGCCGAGCTATACCGTGGAATATAAGTTTGACGGGCTCACCGTCTGCCTGACTTACGAGGGAGGGAAGTTCGTGCGCGCGACCACCCGCGGGAACGGCACGGAAGGGGAGGACGTCACCGCACAGGCGCTCACCGTCAAGAGCTTTCCGCTCAAGATCTCCTATCCGGGGACGCTCGAAGTGCGGGGGGAGGCGATCATCCGCCTTTCGGCGCTCGAAAAGTACAACGAGGCGCACCCCGAAGAACAGCTCAAAAACGCGCGCAACGCGGCGGCGGGCGCAATCCGAAACCTCGACCCCAAAGTGACGGCGACGAGGAATCCCGAAATTTTATTTTACGACGTCAACTATATGAGCGAGAATCCCGTCTCCTCGCAGGAAGAGGGAATGGAATTTTTGCGGCGCGAGGGCTTTAAGACCTATCCCTACTTCAAACTCTGCAAGACGTTCGAAGAGGTGATGGACGCGATCGACGAGATCGAGATCGGGCGCAAACAGATCGACGTGCTCACAGACGGCGCGGTCGTAAAAGTCAACGAAGAGAACGTGCGCCGCGAGATGGGCTATACCGATAAATTCCCCCGCTGGGCGATCGCCTTCAAATTTGAAGCGGAGGAGGCGGAAACGACCGTGCGCAACGTCTTCTGGCAGGTGGGCAGGACGGGAAAACTCACCCCGCTCGCCGAAGTGGACCCCGTGGAACTCGCGGGGGCGACCGTCCGCCGCGCGACGCTGAACAACTTCGGCGACCTCACGAGAAAAAAGGTCGCCGTGGGCTCGAAAGTGCTGATCCGCCGTTCCAACGAAGTCATTCCCGAAATTTTGGGCGCGGTCTCGGGAACGGAACATGCCTCGCCCGTGGAAAAGCCCGCGGTCTGCCCCGCGTGCGGCAGTCCCGTCGCCGAAGTCGGCGCGAATCTCTTCTGCACCAATGAGGAGTGCCCGCCCCGCATCGTGCAAAAACTCACACACTACTGTTCCAAGAACGCCATGGACATCGAGGGCATGAGCGAACAGACCCTCACCCTGCTCTACGAACAGAGGAACGTAAAGCGGTTTTCCGATCTGTACCGCCTGACCGAGGAGAGCTTCCGAGGGCTCGAAGGCTTTAAGGAGAAGAAAATTTCCAACCTTCTCGGCGCGATCGCAAAGAGCAAAAATATCCCTCTCGACAGGTTTTTGTATGCGATCGGCATCGGGGGGATCGGGCGCGTCGCCGCGCGCGACCTTGCGGCGTTCGGAAGCGTCGGGGCGATCTCGGCTCTGTCCTTTGAAGAGCTTATCTCGCTCGAAAACATCGGCGAGATCACGGCAAACGCCATTCTCGGCTATTTTTCGGACGAAGAGAACCGCGCCGAGCTCGCCCGTCTCAAAGAGGCGGGGGTCGTCCCGTACGCCAAGGAACGGAAAACCGAAGGCGCGTTCGCGGGGGAGACGGTCGTGCTCACGGGGAGCCTCTCCCTGCCGCGGTCGCAGGCGCAGGAGCTCATCGAAGAGGCGGGCGGCGTATGCCTGAGTTCGGTCTCGAGCAAAGTCACCCTCGTCGTCGCGGGCGAGAGCGCGGGGAGCAAGCTCGAAAAAGCGCACAAACTCGGGATTCCCGTCATCGGCGAGAGCGAGCTTTTGGCGCGTCTCGGCAGAAAATAATTTTTACTTTTGCAAAAAACTTGCCTAAACGGGAAAACTGTGATATAATTTTTCCGTCGGAAGCGCGGAAGGCGCTCGGGCAAAAGCGGGGTCGGCTATGTACAGCATGACGGGATTCGGAAAAGGAGACTTTCGCGAAGGCGGGATCGAGATCGGCGTTGAGATAAAGTCGGTCAATAACCGCTTTTTGGACGTCTCCGTCAAATGTCCGCATATTCTCAATCCACTCGAAGATACCATCCGCGCCCTCGTGCGGGAAAACCTTTCCCGCGGGCATGTGGACGTGTTTATCGGTGTGCTCGACAAGCGGGAAAAGGAGCGGAAGGTCTACGTCGACCTTGCGGCGGCGCGCGCCTACGTCGGGGCGGCAAAGCAGTTAAAAGAGGAATTCCCCGAAGCGCCCGACGACGTCACTCTCTCCTTCCTTCTGAAATCGCCCGACGTCGTGCGCACGGAAGAGGCTTCCGAGGCGGACGAGGCGCTTGCGGAAGGCGTGAAAAAAGCGCTCGAAGCGGCGCTTTCGGTGCTCAAAGAGATGCGCTATAAAGAGGGGGAACGGCTGAAAGCCGACCTTCTCGCCCGCATGGATACCATCTCTGCCCTGCGCGACGGGATTTGCGAGCGCGCTCCGCTCGTCGCGGAAGAATACCGTAAAAAACTCACCGAACGCATGACCGAATTTTTGGGCGGAACGGTGGACGAGACCCGCATTCTGACCGAAGCCGCCGTGTTTGCCGATAAATGCAACATCGACGAAGAGCTCACCCGCCTCGGCTCGCACATCGTACAATTCCATAAAATCTGCGAAGAACCCGCCGTGGGCAGGAAACTCGATTTTCTCGTGCAGGAATTCAACAGGGAATGCAACACGATTTGCAGTAAGAGCAACGATACGCGCATCACGGCGTATGCGCTCGAAATGAAAAACGAAATCGAAAAAGTGAGGGAGCAGATCCAGAACCTCGAATGAGAAATATATTGTTTGTGATCTCGGGACCCTCGGGGGTCGGCAAGGGAACCATGGTTGCGCGGCTCGCCAGCGGAGACGATATGATCTTTTCCGTCTCCTGCACGACGCGCGCCCCCCGCGAAGGGGAACAGGACGGCGTCCATTATTTCTTTTTGACCGAGCGGGAATTTTTGGCGCACGTTGCGGCAGGCGATTTTTTGGAGTACGACAATCACTTCGGAAATTATTACGGGACCCTTCGTTCCTTCGTCGAAGAGAAGCTCAAAGAGAGTTCCGTCATTCTCGATCTCGACGTGGTGGGAGCGCTCAACCTCAAACGGGCGTACCCCGAGGCGGTGCTCGTAATGCTCCTCCCGCCCGATAAAGAAGCCTTAAAACAGCGCCTTATCCACCGCCATTCGGAGACGGCGGGACAGATCGATATCCGCCTTGCCCGCGTCGATTACGAACTCTCGCTCAAAGACAAATTCGATTATACGGTCTTGAACGACGATGTAGAGGAAGCGGAAAAGGAACTCCGCGAAATATTTTTACAGGAAAGAAAGAGAGCCTAAAAAGGAGATAGATATGATCAACGAACCTTCTGTAGATGCACTCGTAAGGAAACTCGGGACAGAGGACGAGCCCATTTCGAGATACGAACTTTGCGTGGTCGCGGCAAAACGCACCCGCCAGATCATCGAGCAGATGCAGTCTACGGGCGCTTTGGAACTGCCCGGGAAGCAGAAAGAGATCGTCCTTGCCTGCAAAGAGATCATGAGCGGCAAGGTGAAGTGCGCAAGAGACTGAAAGATACGCCCCGCCTCCACGGGGTGTGTTTTTTAAGAGGACGGAGATGTTTGCCGAAGTCATCGTAGACATCGCGCACAGCGATGTGGATAAGATTTTCGACTACGCCTGCGACGAAACCATTTCGGCGGGAATGCGCGTCGTCGTGCCCTTCGGAAGGAGCGCGGCGACGGGGTTTGTCATACGCACCAAGGAAAAGAGCGACGTCCCCCCCGAAAAACTCAAACGCGTCTACCGCGCCGAAGAAAACTTTCCCGCCCTCAACGGGGAGTGCCTCGGCTTGGCGGAAAAACTGAGAGACCGCTACCGCTGTCCGCTCGCCCTCGTGTTGCGGCTGTTTTTGCCCTCGGAAATGCGTACGGGAAAGGTGGGCGAGGCGAGCAGAAACTTCGCCCGTCTCACCGAAGAGCCCTTCGAACCTCCGCTCCGCGCAAAACAACAGCTTGCCCTCATCGGGTTTTTGCGGGAGAACGGGGAGGCGGACACCGCCTTTTTGCGCGAGCGGTTCGGGGGAGCGCTCAAAGCGCTTACCGATAAGGGGATCGTCCTCATCGAGAAGAGGCGGGTCTTCCGCGATCCCTACCGCGGCATAGAGGGGGAACGGGAAGAGCGTACCTTGACGCCCGCACAGGAGAACGCGCTCGAAGCGATCGGCAAAACGGAGAAGACGGTCACCCTACTGCACGGCGTAACGGGGAGCGGAAAGACGGAAGTCTACCTCCGCCTCATCGCCGAGCAGCTCCGCAAGGGCAAAACGGCGATCTTCCTTGTGCCCGAAATTTCGCTGACGCCGCAAATGCTCTCCCAGCTCCGCGCCCGTTTCGGCGGACAAGCCGCCATTCTGCACAGCGGGCTCTCGGCGGGGGAACGCTTCGACGAGTGGCGGAGGCTCAGAGAGGGGAGCGCGCGCATTGCGATCGGCGCGCGGTCGGCGATCTTCGCGCCCGTCGAAAATATCGGGGTCATCGTCATCGACGAGGAGCACGACGGCAGTTATTCTTCCGAAAACGCGCCCCGCTACAACACCTTCGACGTCGCCTTTTTGCGGGCGAAATACAACAACTGCAAACTCATCCTCGGCAGCGCAACGCCCTCCGTGGAGACCTATAAACGGGCGATGGACGGGGAGTTCGGGCTCGTGCGTCTGCCCGAACGCATCAACAAAAGACCGCTCCCCGAAGTTTGTATCGTGGATATGAGACGGGAAATCCGCCGCGGCAATCCCTCGCCTTTTTCCGTCGTCTTGCGGGAACGGCTCAAAAACTGCCTCGACGGGGGGAACCAAGCGATCTTGTTCCTCAACCGCAGGGGATATTCCCAGACCGTTCTGTGCCGAGAGTGCGGCTATGTGGCGAAATGCGAGCACTGCGACGTGGCGCTCACCTATCACAGCGAGGAGAACTGCCTCAAATGCCATTACTGCGGCGCGCGCTACCATATGCTCTCGGGCTGTCCCGAATGCGGGAGCGTGCGGATCGGTTACGTCGGGACGGGCACCCAACGCGTGGTGACGGAACTTAAAAAGCTCTATCCTTCGGCGCGGATTTTGCGCATGGATAACGATACGACGAAGGGGAAGGAAGGGCATTATAAAATTCTCAAACAATTTGCGCAGAAAGAGGCGGATATCCTCGTCGGGACGCAAATGGTGGCAAAGGGGCACGATTTCCCCTCCGTTACGCTGGTGGGGATCCTCGATGCGGACATGAGTTTGCACTTCCCCGATTACAGAAGCGGCGAACGCACGTTTCAGCTCGTGACGCAGGTCGCGGGAAGAAGCGGCAGGGCGGAGGAGCGCGGCGAAGTCGTTTTGCAGACCTATGAGCCCGAGAACGCCGTTCTGCGGTTTGCCGCGTCCTACGATTACGAGGGATTTTACGAGCACGAGATCGCAATGCGCGCGGGCATGTTCCCGCCCTTTGCCAAGATCGTGCGGGTCATGGTCGTCGGCGAGGACGAAAAAGAGGCGCTCGAAGCCTTAAAAGAGGTCTTCGGGAAGCTCGAAGCCGTCTACGCAAAACAGCCCGAAAAGTTTCTCTTTTTCAACAAGATGCACTCGCCCATCAAGCGCATCAAAGAAAAGTTCCGCTATCAGGCGCTCATGCGCCTTACGGACGGCGCGCCGCTCAGGGAGATCTATGAGATCTGTTCGGCGGTCTCCTATAAAAAGACGGTCGTCTATGTGGAAGAAAATCCCGCGAATTTGAGCTGAAAATAAGGAGAAGTGATATGATCCGTGAGATCGTGCAGGTCGGGGCGCCCGTTCTTCGGGAAAAATGCAAGCCCGTAACAAAGTTCGACGGCGAGCTTTTCAAGCTCCTCGACGATATGAAGGAGACCCTCAAACATGCCGAGGGCGCAGGGCTCGCCGCTCCGCAGGTGGGCGTGCCCGTCCGCGTCGTCGCCGTGGACGTCGAAGAGGGGTATTTCGAACTCATCAACCCCGTTTTCGTCTGGCAGAAAGGGGAACAGACAGGTCCCGAAGGGTGCCTCTCCGTCCGCGGGAAGGTCGGGGACGTTACCCGCCCTTCCAAAGTCAAAGTGATCTTCCAGGACAGAAAAGGGGATAAATATTCCCTCGTCGCGCGCGATTTTTTCGCCCGCGCCGTCTGCCATGAGCTCGACCACCTCGACGGGATCATCTATACCGACAAGGCGCAACGGGTACGCGATTCGGAGGATTAAATGAAGATCGTCTTTGCGGGGACCCCTGAATTCGCGGTGGGACCGCTGTTGGAATTGCATAGGGCGTTTCCCGTTTCCGCCGTCGTCACCCAGCCCGACAAGCCGCAGGGGAGAAAGGGCGTATTGACCCCTCCGCCCGTCAAAGTGGCGGCAGGGGAGCTCGGCATCCCCGTCTTTCAGCCCGAAAAGCTCAAAAACGAGACGGAAATGCTCAAAAGTTTGCAGGCGGACATCATGGTGACCTGCGCCTACGGGCAGATCCTGACGCAGGAAGTGCTCGACAGCTTCCCCCTCGGGGTGTGGAATATCCACGCCTCTCTGCTTCCCGCATACAGGGGAGCCGCACCCATTGCCCGCGCCCTCATCGACGGTTGCCGCGAGACGGGCGTCACCATTATGAAAACGGAATTGGGGCTCGACACGGGGGACATTCTCCTCGCCGAAAAGCGCCCCATTTACGACAGCGACGACCTCGGCACCCTTGAAGAGAGGCTCTCCCGTTTGGCGGCAGAGCTCATCGTTTCGGCGGTGGAGAAAATCGAACGGGGGGAGCTCTCCCTCACAAAACAGGGGGAGGGGTTCACCTGCAAAAAGGTGAGCCGCACCGAGGTCGATTTTTCGAAGTCCGCGCGCGAGGTGAGCTGCCTCATCCGCGGTCTTTCGCCCGCGCCCTTCGCCTATGCGCGCATGGGGGAGCTCGTCCTCAACTTTTGGTTCGCGGAGGAAGTTCCCTGCGATACAGACGCGCCCGCGGGCACGGTGCTTTCGGCTTCGCCCAAGGAAGGGCTGATCGTCAAATGCGGCGAGGGTGCGGTGAACATTCTCGAATTACAGCCTGCGGGCGGACGCAGAATGTCCGCGCGCGACTTTCTCAACGGAAGAAAAATACAGGCAGGACAGCGTTTTGACGAACCCGTTCTATGACCCGTATCGGGTCTTGACCAAAATTTATGCCGAAGGGGCGCACCTGAAGATCGCGCTCGCGGAGACCGACCTCGAAGAGCTTCACCGCGCGCGCACGGTAAAAACGGTGTACGGCGTGCTCGAAAACGACGGCTATCTCTCCCTCTGCATCCGAACGTTCGCCCAAAAAAGCCCCAAACAAGCCGTGCGCATTTTGCTCAAGATCGCGCTCTATACGCTCGTCTTTCTCGAAAAACCGCGCTACATGGTGACGGATACCGCCGTAGACCTTCTGAAAAAGATGGGAAAGGGGGGAATGGCGGGGTTCGTAAACGCCTTTCTGCGCGCATTCGACGAAACAAAAGTGAGCCTGCCCGAAGGGGACGAGGGGCTCTCCGTCAAATATAATTTCCCGCTCTTTGCGGTGAAAAAACTCAAAGAAGAATACGGGGAGAGAGCCGAACGCATCATGGCGGCAAAGAGCCGCGGCGTGAGCGTCCGCTTTGTGCGCGGCGAGGAAAACTATCTCTCCCGTCCGCACGAAGAGACACCTTTTGCGCACCTCTTTCTCTTTCCCAATTTCGTCCGCGACGACGGGTTCTTCGCGGGGGATTATACCTTCCAATCAGTGGGGAGCGTGGCGATCTGCTCGGTCGTGGAGCCCTGCGAAAGGCTACTCGACGCTTGTGCCGCGCCCGGGGGAAAGAGCGTTCTCCTCTCCGAAAAATGCGCCCGCGTCACGGCGTGCGAACTGCACAGCCACCGCGTTTCCCTCATCGAGAGCTACGTCTCCCGCATGGGGGTGAATAACGTGACGGCGGTCGAGGGCGATTCTGCCCTCTTCCGTCCCGAATGGGAGGGGGCGTTCGACGGCGTGCTGTGCGACGTGCCCTGCTCGGGGCTCGGAACGGTCGCCGAAAACCCCGATCTGCCTCTCCGCAAGACGGAGGAGAATTTCGAAGAACTGCAAAAGACCCAGCTTGCAATTCTCAAAAATTGCGCCCGCTATGTCAAAAAGGGCGGCGCGCTGTACTATTCGACCTGTTCCGTTCTCCGCGAAGAGAACGACGGCGTGGTCGGGACGTTTTTGGAGAGCGGGGAGTTCGGAGTCGAAGAGGCGAATTGTCCGCTCGCGCATGAAAAAACGCAGTTCGGGCTGCAATTTTTGCCCGATACCGCCTTTGGGGCGGGCTTCTACGTCGCAAAAATGAGGAAGAAATGAAGGGAATTCTGCAAGATCTTTCCCGCGGGGAATTGAACGGGCTCGTGGAGGAACTCGGCGAAAAGAAATTCCGTGCCGAGCAGATCTATCTCGGGCTCATGCAGGGGAAGAAGATCTCCGAACTGAATATTCCCGCCTCTCTCCGCGCCGCCCTTACGGAGCGGTTCGAGGACGAGCCCGTGCGCATTCTGGAGACGTTCGTCTCGCAAGAGGACGGGACCAAAAAGTTTTTGTTTGCCCTTGCGGACGGGAACCTCATCGAGGGCGTGCTCATGAAATACAAATACGGCAACACGCAGTGCGTCTCTACACAGGTGGGGTGCAGAATGGGATGTAAATTTTGCGCCTCTACCCTCGGAGGACGGGTGCGCGATCTCACCGCGGGGGAAATTTTATCCGAGATTTTATGCGTCAACCGCAGCGAGGGCGGCAACCTGAAAGACCGCGCCGTGACGAACGTCGTGCTCATGGGCAGCGGAGAGCCGTTCGACAATTACGAAAACGTCGTGCGGTTTTTGCGGAACGTCACCGCGGAGGGCGGGATTGCCATCGGCGCGCGGAACATCAGCCTCTCCACTTGCGGGCTCGTGCCCGAAATGAACAAATTCGCCGAAGAGGGCATTCCGATCAATCTTACCGTCTCTCTCCACGCCACGACGGACGAGGAGCGCGCACGCACCATGCCCATTGCAAACAAATATAAAATTCCCCAAATTTTAGAGGCATGCGCGAACTATTTCGAAAAGACGGGGCGGCGGTATATCTTCGAATATACCCTCATCTCGGGGGAAAATGCAGACGAGAAGCACGCGCTGGCGCTTGCCAAACTGTTGAAGGGGAGACCCTGCCATGTGAATCTGATCCGTCTCAACGAGGTGAAGGAGCGGTCGCTCCGCGCCGCCGAGGAAAAGACTGCCCGCAGGTTTTTGGAAGTTTTGACGGAGCAGGGCATTTCGGCGACCTTGCGCCGCAGTATGGGCTCCGACATCGGCGGAGCATGCGGACAACTGAGAGCAAGGTACTTGCGCGAGGAGAAAGCGGGCGGAGCCGATGTAAGATAATTTCTCTTTTTTGCGCATAAACAAAAGGTGATTATGAATACGACGGAAATTATTCTCATCAGTGTTATTTTATCCTGCGCTATACTGCTGGCGGTGGGATTAGGCATTCTTTTGGGGATAGATACACGATATAGAAAAATCGTTCAAGAGAAAAGCACAAAGGTAATTGCAGTAAAAGAACTCAACAAACAGTTTAACTTTTATCGTATTGAACCAAAGGGACACCTCATTTATAAGTGTAAATCCAAACGAGAATTTGACAAATGCAATTTTTATGGAAAACTATGTGAGATAATATTGGAACGAGAAGTTTATTTTAATGGATTAATAGAGGAAATCGAAAAAAACAGGGATGCCGCAAAGGAATATTTGAACCAATACAACGCAATTCAAAGCACGGTTACATATGAAGACGCAAAAATATGGAAAGTGCCGTATTCGCGTTTTATTATGAAAGAAGAGGCGATTTGTGAAAAAATTAAAATGAAGGCTGACACGGACCATGTGCTTGAATTTCTTGTGATTTATACGAGCCCAAAGGGAGTGAACACATATAGGGTACAAAAAAGTTTTTGTTTTGACGAATGGAAAAATTATTACGAAGAAGCATTACAGGCAAGAAAAAATAAGACGGAATATCAACGTCAAGTCCAAAGAGAGCGTGCGCTTATGACGGACGATCTTCGATATAATGTTTTGCGCCGAGATAAGTTTCGCTGTCAAATTTGCGGTGCTACTGCCAAGGACGGTGCCGAATTGGAGATAGACCATATCATTCCTGTTTCCAAAGGCGGAAAGACGGTTATGGGCAATCTTCAAACATTGTGCAAACGGTGTAATAGAGGGAAGAGTAATAAATATGACCCAGATTAAAAAAGAGGGAGATAGAAATTAAGATTGCGTCGCAGTATGGGCTCCGACATCGGCGGAGCATGCGGACAACTGAGATATTCACGAATTTTTCCCGATGGAAAAATTTCGTGAGGAAATGGGCGTGGGCGGTTTAATTTGCTTGCTTCTCTCGTTCGTTTCATCGAACACTAAGCCGCAGGCATGCGGCAAATTGTGGGCGCTTATGGAAAAGCGTGGTTTTCCAACGCGCAATGATTTTATTCACGAATTTTTCGCGATGGAAAAATTCCGTGAAAAAATGGGCGCGGGCGGTTTAATTTGCTTGCTCCTCTCGTTCGTTTCATCGGACAATAAGGCAAAAGAGTTTGCCAAATTGAGTGCGCTTATGGAAAAGCGTGGTTTTCCAACGCGCAATGATTTTATTCACGAATTTTTCCCGATGGAAAAATTCCGTGAAAAAATGGGCGCGGGCGGTTTAATCTGCTCGGTCCTCTCGTTCGTTTCACCGAACACTAAGCCGCAGGTATGCGGCAAATTGAGTGCGCTTATGGGAAATGGCGATTTTCCAACGCGCAATGATTGGGAACGCGTCCCACCCCCTTGATTCCCCCTCCGATGGAGGGGGTAAGTAAAGACAGGGCGACAGATTCCTTAAAAGGGGCAAGCAAGGATAAAGAAAAAAGGAGGACGGTATGAAAATAAAAATTGCGCCGAGTATTCTGGCAAGCGATTTTTCAAAAGTCGGTGAGGAGGTAAAGCGGCTCGAAAGGTGCGGCGCGGACCTCATCCATTGCGACGTAATGGACGGGAATTTCGTTCCTCCCATCACCTTCGGCGCGCAAATGGTGAAAGCCCTCCGCCCGCATACAAAACTCCCGCTCGATTGCCACCTCATGGTGCTCCATCCAGAAACGCACATCGAAGCGTTCGCCAAGGCGGGGGCGGACATCATTACCGTGCACGTCGAGGCATGCGATATTTCCAAACTCTTTCAAGCAATCGAGAGCTTCGGCGTGAAGAAGAGCGCCGTCATCAACCCCGAAACGCCCGCGGAAAAGCTCTTTCCCGCCGTGGACGAGGGCGCGGATATGCTCCTTGTCATGAGCGTCCACCCCGGTTGGGGCGGGCAGAAATTCATTCCAGAAACGCTGAAAAAAATCGAGACGCTCCGCAATTATTGCGTGAGAACGGGTCGCCCCGAGCTCGACATCGAGGTGGACGGCGGCATTACCGAAGAGAATGTAAAAGACGTTCTTTCGGCGGGCGCGAACGTCATCGTTGCGGGCAGTACCGTGTTCAAAGCGGCGGACGCGGCGGCGACCATAGGAAGGCTCCGCGGATGAACGGCGCGCGGAAACTGTTCGTCATTCTCCTCAACGGCGAGCCGTTCTCGGGGGAAATCCCCCAAAACGCCTATGTGCTCTGTTGCGACGGGGCATATTCGTGGGCGAAAGGAAAGGTTCGGATTGACGAGAATTTAGGGGACTTCGATTCTCTCTCCGAAGAGCCCGTTCCCCCGCCTTCCCGCAAATTCCCTTCCGAAAAGAACGAGACGGACGGCGAGCTCGCCGTGGATAGAGCCGTCGAGCTCGGCGCGACCGACATTCTCTTTTACGGCGGAGGGGGAAAGCGGGAGGACCACTTCCTCGGAAATCTCCACCTTTTATATAAGGCAAAGCGGGCGGGAATTTTGTCCGCCGCGCTCAAAACGAACGGTGCGGAGATCTCACTCGCAGGGGAAGGCGGACAGAGGTTCTCCTGCAAGAGGGGGCAGACAATTTCGCTGTTGCCTTTCGGCGGCGACGCGCATATCATGGAGATGAGAGGGCTGAAATACGTTTCCGACGATTTACGGCTCCGCTACGGCTCCACGCGCGGGATTTCCAATCTCACGACCGACGAAGAATTTTCGTTTCGGGTGAACAAGGGGTATGTGCTCGTCATCATCAACGAGGAGGAAGTATGATCATCTGCTTTAAGCTCCCGAGGGCGCTCGGTTGCATCGTGCGGCTGTTCTACAAGGGATGAACTATATCGATCTGCATTGCGACGCCCTCACAAACGAGGGCGTTTTGCAAGTCACAAGGGAGAATTTGCGGCGGGGCGGCTGTTTCTTGCAGTGCTTCGCCGCTTTTGTCGATGTGCGCAAGTGTTCCCCCGCGGGAAGGTTCGCGCGGGCGGTCTTTCTCTGCGAGAAATTCGGCGAAATGTGCCAAAGAGAGGGCTACCGCATGGTTCGGAAGTTCTCGGACATTCGGGAAGGGAGCCTGAATGCCATGCTCACGGTAGAGGAAGGGGGGGCCATTGAGGGAAGCCTCGAAAAGCTGAAAGAGCTCTACCGCCGCGGCGTGCGCATGATGACCTTGACGTGGAATTTCGAGAATGAAATAGGAACCCCCTCCCCTACCCCTCCCCCAATCAAGTTGGGGGAGGGCAAGCTCTATGCCACCCCCAACCCATGCGCGAGGGGCTTGACGGCATTCGGGCGGGAATGCGTGGAGCGCATGAAGGAGCTCGGCATGCTCATAGATGTCTCGCACGGGAGCGATCGGCTGGTGGGGGACGTAAAGGAGATCGCAAAGGATACTCCTTTCGTCGCAAGCCATTCCAACGCGCGCGAAGTGTTTCCGCACCCGCGCAACCTCGGAGACAGAGAAATCCGCCTCATCGCCGAGAGCGGCGGGGTCATCGGGCTCAACTTTTTTGCCGATTTTCTCTCGGCAGATCAAAGCGCGGCAGGACAGAGGGAAGCGCTCCTCGCGCACGCGGAGCATATCCTACGGGTCGGCGGAGAGGACGTTTTGGCGATCGGGAGCGACTTTGACGGAATTCCCGAAAATCCCTATCTGAAAAATCCCGCAGATGTGCCGCAGCTTTTGGAAGCGTTGCAAAAAAAATTCGGCTCCCGCGTTGCCGAAAAAATTTGCCGCATGAACGCCCTGCGCGTGATCAGCGCCTTGGAATAATTTCAAAAAATACTTGTAATTTTTCAGCCCCTGTGCTATACTGATTGCGTCACACAAGTATATAAATTTAGCGAAGCGGGAACACAAGCTAAGGCATTGTGTATCTCTTTTTTCCCGCTTGCTAAAATATTCGAGAAAAACTTGTGTGACAACAATCGGGGATACCAAAGCAGTGTGTCTTCGGTTGGAGGCACACTTTATTTTTATATCGTAAAAAAATAAAAAGGAGATATACCTATGAAACACAAATTTTTGGTCGTCCTCTTGGCGATCGTAGCAACGCTCTGCATGGCGTTCGGCTTAGCGGGTTGCGACGAACAGGGGAATACCCCCGCTCCGCATGTCCATTCTTATGGAGAGTGGAAGGTGGAAACTCCCGCAACGCATACGCAAGAGGGTGTAGAGCGGCAGTATTGCGAATGCGGGGAATATAACGAAAAGAGCATTCCCAAAACCGAAGATCACTCTTTCGGCGAATGGAAAGTTACAAAAGAAGCGACTTGCAAAGAAACGGGGACAAAGGAGCGCGAGTGCGCTTGCGGAGAAAAAGAGACGAAAGCACTTCCGCTTGTGGGGCATGACTTTGAGAATATGACCTGCAAAGTCTGTGGAACAAAGGCAAGCCTCGGGCTTAGATATACCCTCATCAACGAGGATAAAGAATACGAGGTCTCGGGTATCGGCGACTGCACAGATACCGACCTCATCATCACAAACAATTATGAAGGCAAGCCCGTGACTTCGATTGGAACAGGTGCATTCATGTATTGTAGCGGGTTGACTTCGGTTACCATTCCCGATAGCGTGACCTTGATCGGAGATGGGGCGTTCTATGGTTGTAGCGGGTTGACTTCGATCGACCTTCCCGACAGCGTGACCTCGATTGGAAATGATGCGTTCGGGGATTGTAGCGGGTTGATGGGAGAATTGAAGATTCCCAATAGCGTGACCTCGATTGGAGCGAGGGCGTTCCATAATTGTAGCGGGTTGACTTCGGTCACCATCGGAAGCGGCGTGACTTCGATCGGATGGTCTGCATTCGAGAGTTGTAGCGGGTTGACTTCGATCGACATACCCGACAGTGTGACCAAAATCGGAGAGCGTGCGTTCAATGGTTGTAGCGGATTGACTTCGATCGACCTTCCCGACAGCGTGACCTCGATTGGAGAGAGTGCATTCGCGGGTTGTAGCGGGTTGACTTCAATCACGATTCCCGACAGCGTGACCTCGATTGGAGAGAGTGCATTCATGCATTGTAGCGGGTTGACGGGAGAATTAAAGATTCCCGACAGCGTGACCTCGATTGGAGATAGTGCGTTCATGGGTTGTAGCGGGTTGACTTCGGTCACCATTGGAAGCGGCGTGACATCGATTGAAGATAGTGCGTTCTATGGTTGTAGCGGGTTGACTTCGATTGACCTTCCCGACAGCGTGACCTCGATTGGGAATTATGCGTTCTATGGTTGCAGCGGGTTGACTTCGGTTACGATTGGGAACGGCGTGATCTCGATTGGAAATTGTGCGTTCTATGGTTGTAGCGGGTTGCAAAGCGTCGTCTGGAATGCTGAAAATTGCACTGAGGCAGGATCGTCGTCTCATTATATCTTCGACGGTTGCACAAATTTGGGAAACGTAACTTTTGGGGAAAATGTAAAAACGATTCCCGCCTATGCGTTCCGTGGTTGTAGCAGTTTACAAAGTATAATTTGGAATGCTGAAAATTGCACTGAGGCAGGATCGTCGTCTCATTATATCTTCGACGGTTGCACAAATTTGGGAAACGTAACTTTTGGGGAAAATGTAAAAACGATTCCCGCCTATGCGTTCCGTGGTTGTAGCAGTTTACAAAGTATAATTTGGAATGCTGAAAATTGCACTGAGGCAGGATCGTCGTCTCATTATATCTTCGACGGTTGCACAAATTTGGGAAACGT
>CANRCY010000015.1 GCA_947629225.1 uncultured Clostridia bacterium
TGAAGAGGGGCAAACTCACCCCCATGACAAGGAACACCGCCGCCGCGAGCAGCGGGACGAGCCCCGCAAAGACGAGCCCCGCGCGGCTGTCTACGACGAACGCCATCGCCATGGCGCCGAACACCACGATCGGCGAGCGCAATAAAATACGGAGCGTCATATTGACCCCCGTCTGCACCTGGTTGACGTCGCTCGTCATGCGCGTGATCATGCGGGCAGTACCCATGCCGTCGATCTGCGCATACGAAAAGGACTGTAATTTATTGAAGAGACGGAGACGGAGCTCCGCCGCCGTGCCGACCGCCGCCTTTGCGGCGAAAAACTGCGCCGTGAGCGCAAAAATAAGCCCGAGCGCGCCGAACGCCACGAGCACGAGACAACCGTTTACGATATACCCTTTATCCCCGCCTGCTATGCCCGTATCGATGATCGCCGCGACCACGAGGGGAACGGTGAGTTCCATACAGGCTTCGAACAGCTTAAAGAGCGGGGCAAGGATCGCCTCCTTGCGGTATGCTTTGAGGCAGGAAAAGAGATGGTTCAACTTTCACCTCAAACGAGAAACAGATAGACGTAGTAACCGATAAAGCACGCCAGCATCGCCGCGCCCGCGATCCTTCCGATCTTGTGCCCCTTGACGAGAGCGAAGAGGTACAAAAGGACTGCCGCCCCGAACGCCACGAGAGCGTCGATGAAGTTGCTCGCCGCGCCTGCCGTCGTAAAGGCGAGAGGGCAGAACAGGGAAGCCGCGCCCGCCACGAGCAGAATGTTGAAGATGTTGGAGCCGATAACGTTGCCGACGGCGATGTCCGTCTCTCCCTTGATCGCCGCCACGACCGAAGTGACGAGCTCGGGGAGCGACGTGCCGATGGCGACCACGGTGAGCCCGATGATGCGCTCGGAAACGCCGAAATAGTTTGCAATATACTTCGCCGCGTCGACGAGAAGGGTGCCGCCGCCCACGACCATGCCGAGCCCGACGAGGGCGAGCACGATCAAAAACCAGAGCCTTTGCTTCATTTTGTCCAGCCAGAGACCGATTTTTCCCTTCTTTTTTGCTTTCCCCTTTTCTTTTTCGGGCGGGACGCTCTTTTCGAGCGTCTTCGCCTTTTTCTGTTCCTTTAACGCGCCGTGAACGAGAACGGTCATATAAGCGACGAAAACGGCGAGAAAAATAATACCGTCCCACCAATTGAGCGCATTCCCCCAGACGCCGAGCCCGATGAGAAGGGCGCTCGAAAGGAGCAACACGGGCAGGTCGAGCACGAGGGAATTTTTTTGCACGGGCAGGGAATGAAAGAGCGCCGCGACCCCCAAAATGAGCAGGATGTTGCAGATATTGCTCCCCACGACGTTGCCGATGGAGATGTCGGTGGACTTTTGGATGGCGGAAGTGACGGAGACGCACAGCTCGGGCGCGCTCGTGCCGAAGGCGACGATCGTGAGCCCGATGACGAGGGCGGGAATTTTGCACTTTTCGGCGATGCCCGCGCTCCCGTCCACAAACCAATCCGCGCCCTTTACGAGGAGCGCGAATCCGAGTACAAGCAGAAAAATTTGCAGAGCCAACATACCCTAATACTCCTTTTGTCCGACCGTGCAGAAGGTCTTGTCATTCTTCCGAACCGCCGCGACACGGGGGAATTCCCCCGGGGTATGTTGCCGCGCGCGCAAAGGACTACTCCCCTTCCGCAAAAGAGCGTATCACTTGCATGGCGAATTGTCAAGCGATTTTCCGCATGCCCGCCGAAGGCGCGCTACGCCTTGCCGTAAATTTCGCGTATCCTGCCGAGCGGAACGGGCGCGCAGTGCCCGTCCGCCTCTTCCACTTTGAGGACGACCCCCTCCCGCGGGAAGTCCCCTTTGCCGAAGGGCACGCTCACCCTCTCCCCCGCGGCAATGTCCGACGTGGGAGACAGATACCAATAGGGCGCGCCGTCGATCTCCACCTTGACGAAGGTGTGCATCAGATTGTCGCGGATGACTCCGCCGCTCATGGAATGGATCATGCTCTCTCCTTAAAACATGGGTGCGAATACCTTTGCGAGTTCGCAAATGCCCCGCCAGACGACGCTCCGTTTCGCGTCCTCTTCCGTCTGCAACTGCGAGATCGCAAACGTCTCTTCATAGTCGGCTTTGAGCGCCTCGTTCGCCTTTGTTTTGTACATGAGGACCGCGTCTTCGAAATGGTGCAGAAGAGAGCGGTAGTCGAGGTTGATCGTCCCGACCACGGCGATCTCGTCGTCGGCAAGAAAGCTCTTTGCGTGGATAAAACCGGGGGTGTATTCGTAAATTTTCACGCCGCCGCGGATGAGCGCGAGATAGTTGGAGCGGGTGAGCGCGAACGGAACTTTTTTATCGGGAATGTGCGGCGTGATGATGCGCACGTCCACCCCCCGCGCGCTCGCCGAAAGCATTGCGGCGCGCATGCGGTAGTCGATGATGAGGTAGGGCGACATGATCCATACATACTTCTTCGCCTGCGACAAAATGCCGATATAGACGTCCTCGGCGAGGTGCCGCCCATAGAGCGGACGGGGACCGTCGCCATAGGGCTGTACGAGCCCCTCTCCCTCGAAAACTTCGTACGTCTCGGGAAGATAGGGCGTAAAGTCCTCCGATTCCTTGGCGCGCAGGTTGTAGAGGCGCAGGAACATGAGAATGAGCCCCCTCACCCCCTCTCCTTCGAGGCGGACAGCCGTATCCTTCCACCTGCCGAAGGGTTGGACCTCGTTGATGTATTCGTCCGCGAGATTGATGCCGCCCGTGTAACCGATCTTTCCGTCGACGACGACGATCTTGCGGTGGTCGCGGTTGTTGTGCAGATTGGTGATAATGGGCACAAAGGGGTTGAATTTGACGCAGGCGATGCCCGCCTTTCGGAGTTCTTTATAATACCCCGCGCGCAGTTTGCCCATGCAACCGATGTCATCGTAAATGACGCGCACTTCGACCCCCTCTTTGACCTTTTCTTTGAGCACGTCGAGCACGCTATACCACATTTTGCCCCGCGCGAGAATGAAATATTCGAGGAAGATGTACTCTTTCGCCCCCATGAGGTCTTCGAGGAGCCGCCCGAAAAACGCCTCTCCCGTGGGGAAGTACTCGGTCTTGGTGTTGGCATGGACGATGGCGTTGCGGTTGCCGCGGAAGAGCTCCTCAGAAAGGGGAGCCCAATCCTTCATCTGCTCGGCAAGCTGCTCCTTGGAGAAAATGCGCCTTGCGAACGGGCGGGAACGCTCGTTGAGGAGAGCGTATGCCTTGCGCTGTTTTTTGGAAGGACGGTTATAGGAAAACACGACGTAGATCGCCACGCCGAACACGTTGAGCACGACGACGCACAAAATCCACGGGATTTTCGTCTCGGGGAGCATGTCGCGGTTGACGACGCTCAGAGCGGCGACGATGACGACGATCCACTGCACTGCCGAAAAGCAGAAATGCACATAGGGGGAAGCGGCGGGAAAATAGGCGGCAAGCAAATATTCGGCAATGTACGCCGCCCCGATCACGACCAAAACGTTGAACACAAAGGTGAGAATGATCGTGAGCGCCACGATGAAAAACCTGCTGAAAAATATTTTGAGGTATCTTTTCATCCGTTGTTCCTCCTTTCGTAAAGAAAGCACCCGCAGGGAAGGGGAGAAGCGGAAAAACCCTCCGCTTTGAACTCCGCCGCGGTGTGCAGACGGAGCAAGCCCTTGCAAGGGACAAACGCCCCTTCCTCGATCTCTTCCGCGGGAATGCCGCAAAGATCGATCTCTTCCACCCCGCCGCACCCCAAAAAGGCAAAGCGCGAAATGCTCCCACCGCCGATCGCAATCCGCCGCAGAGCAGACGGGATTTCCTCTCCGAACGCCCAAAGGACGCGGCTGTCATAGTCGCTCCCCGCCCTTCCTTCGGCGCTCCCCGCATAGGGCAGGGAAACTTCGGTGAGACCGCGGCAGGGGGAGAGCGCCCCTTCGTCGCAAAAATCGTATCCGTCCGCTTCGAACCGCGTAAGGCAGGGCAGAGCCGCAACGAGACGCGTTCCGCCCGGCGTGCGAAGATAGAGCCCGCCGCCGCGGACGAAGTAGGGAGCTTCCGCCTCAATTTCGGCGATCTCTGTGCCGCAGAGCGCCTCGGCGGACAGCATAGCTTCGGCGCGGACGGTGAGTTTTTCCGCTCCCGTAAGCGCGACCGTGCCCGCGGGAAAGCTCCCGTCGAGCAAGACGATCGTGCCGAAACTGCGGCGGTCGGTGCGGAAGACGCGCTCGCCGTCGAACGCGAAAAAGTCGTCCGAAAAGTACACCGTATCGCCGAATGTGCGCATAAGCGCCGCCCGTTCGATGCGCGAGAGCCCGCCGAACGAGGCGTTCAAGAGCGAGAGAAGGTCTCCGTCTTGCAAGACGGAATAGCATGCGCGGTACTGCTCTCCCGCGGCGATCCTGCCCTGCATTCCCCCGCGCAGGAGCACGGCTCCCTCGCCGTCCCCTCCCGCGAGCGCGGAATAGGCAGAGGAAAAGCTCTCTTCGCTCCGTGCGCCGTCTTCCCAGACGGCTTCGTAACTCTCCTCGCTCGCAAAAATTTTATGCGGGCGGGGCAAAAAGCAGAGCAGGGCGCAGACGAGATAGCTTGCCGCGAACATAAGAGCCGAAAGTACGACCGTTTTGCGAGAACGTTTTTCTACCATTTCAGACGGTGCAACTCCCCTTCGAGCGTCATTCCGGCAAACGCGTTCTGGCGGAGCCCCTCGTATACGGCGACCGCAACGGCGTTGGAGAGATTGAGGGAACGCAGATCCCCGACCATGGGAATGCGCACGCAATCGTCGGGACGGCTTTTCAGCAGTTCCTCGGGAAGCCCCCGCGTCTCTTTGCCGAATACGAGCGCGTCCCCCTCGCCGTAAGCCGCCTCGGTATATACCCGTTTTGCCTTTGTGGTAAACAAATGGAGCTTTGCCCCGCCGAGCGCCGAGAGCGCCTCTTCGAACGTCTCGTGTACCTTCACTTCGACCAAGTTCCAATAATCGAGCCCCGCGCGTTTGAGATAGCGGTCGGAGAGCTCGAAGCCGAGCGGCTTGACGAGATGGAGCACGCACCCCGTTGCGGCACAGGTGCGCGCGATATTTCCCGCGTTCTGCGGGATTTCGGGTTCGACGAGCACAACGTGAAACATGCTTTTCTCCTCATTTTTTTGGATATTTTGCGTAACGGGTCGGGATTTTTCGGAAAATTTTCCCCTTTTTTTGCGGAAGAGAAGAAAAATCGCTTGACACGTCCGCCCGCTTTTTCTATAATGGCACAGTACGGTGACGTTCCCCGCGGAACGACACCCGACCAATCGCTTACACATCCCATATTTTTTCTCATTAAAACGTCGGGCTCTGCCCGACGTTTTAATCATTCGAGAGCGCTACGGGTATGTGGTATTTTACCATGCGGGGAAAATTTTGTCAAGCCCTTGAATATATTCATTCGCGGAACTTATAAATGTTTGGTTTGATATTATAATTTCTTATATTCCTTCCGCTCAATTTTGTGAAATTTTACCGTTTTTTTCATATTTTTTGTGGAAAAAACCTCTTTTTTTCGGGGAAAAGCCCCTATTTTGTGAGTTTTTCTCACTTAAAAAATCAAACGCATTTTACTTGCAATTTTATATTCGATGTGTTAATGTATAAACAGAAGCATTTAATAATAAGGGGCGACGCGCCCGCGCGCAAGAAAGCGCGGTTTTTCGGCGGCGCGTTGCGGCATACTTTGTTTATGGAGGTTTTGTATGCATCGGTTCAAGAAACTTTTGGTTCTCCTTCTCGCTGCGGCGGCGCTGTGCTCGCTCGCGGTCGGAATTTCCGCCTGCGCGGACACGGACAAGACGATCGCCTACACCGTGACCGTCACCTGCGAGGACCCTTCCGTGCTTGCGGACGTGAAGGTGCAACTCGGAAAGGACGGCACGTCGACCGAAGAAAAACCGCTCGAAGCGGGCAAGGCGACGTTCGAGCTCGAAGCGGGCTCTTATCGCGTCATTCTGACGGGCGTGCCCGATACGTACGAATATCCCGAGACGACGCTCACCGAGCGTTCGCCCTCGGCGACGGTCGCCCTCACCGCAAAACAGGCGGGGGAAGAGCTCGTCACATACACCGTGACCGTCGTCTGCGACGACGACATTTCGCTTGACGGCGTAAAGGTACAGCTCAAAAAGGGCGCGGAAAACGCGGGGGAAAAGGAGCTCGAAGACGGAAAGGCTTCCTTCGAGCTCGAAGCGGGGACCTACACCGCCACCCTCACGGGCTGCCCCGAGGACTATACCTATGAACCGCAGACGCTGACAGCCGTCTCCCCCGCGGCGACCATCCGCCTCACCAAACAGGAGAGCGCGGCGGTCGAAGTGACCGTTTCGGTCAAAGCGGGGAAAGACGTGTTCGGCGCAGACCGACCGAAGACCCCGCTCGGGAACGCCAAGGTCGCCTTTTACGCCTCCGCGACCGACCTCAAACCGCTCGCGGAAGGGGTGACGGACGAAAACGGAAAGGCGAATTTCGCAATCCCCGCGGGCGTCTATCTCGCGAATGTCAACGGCGCGGAGATCGAAAATTTCAAACTTTCGGGGACTGCCGCCGAGATCGAACTTCAAGCGCAACTCGGCTCCAAGACCGCTCCCTTTGTGTGGAAGGAAGGGGCAAACGAACTCCCCTTTACGCGCGAGACGCTCGAAGCGCTCGGTGACGGAAGCGTGTACTGCACCTTCGTTGCCGCAAAGAGCGGGCTCTATTCCTTCGACGCGGATAACTACAACGCGAATGTGGAGAGCGACCTCTTCGAAGACGGGCTCATCGGCATGTCGGACCATGTGACGGCGACCCTCGAAGCGGGCGTTGTTTATACCTTTGCCTGCACTTCGACGGGAGCCCTCGGCGAGAGCGGGGAATTCGGCTACCGTGTGACTGTGACCGAGGGAGATACGAAGGAGGGCGGCGACGCGCCCGCCGTTCCGTGGACGGGAAGCGGCACGGAGCAAGACCCCTATCTTCTCCAAACGCTCAAAAACAGCTACCGCGTGCAGATCAAGTACGAAAACGGCGCATACGTCCCCGTTTACTTCAAATACACCGAAACCGCGGCGGCAAAATACGCGATCTATTCGACCGACCAAAACTTTTATATGACCGTGGGCGATCGGCACTACACGGGCGGCGGCGACGCCTCTTCCGAGCTCTCCCTCTTCGAGACGGAGACGGGGAAAGACTATCTCTTCGCGCTCTCCCCCTTCGACGACGAGGGCACGGAGAACGTCATCGTCTCCTTTACGATCGGCGATTACACGGGGTACATTCCCAAGTGGGAGGGAGGCGGCAAGTTCTCCTCAGCATTGGGCGTGGACGATCCCTATCTCATCGAGACCCTTGTGGACAGCTACGAAGTGCACGGTGCAGACCGCGTCTACTTCAAATATGCGGCGACCGAGACCAAAAACTACACGGTCACGCTCGAAGGGACGGACGGGTTCGACCTCCTTTTGAGAAATTACAACAACGGCAAACCCGACAGCGGCAATCACTACACGCTGAGCGCCTCCCATAAGACGGCGGTGATCTCCCTCACCGCGGGCACGACCTATCTCTTCGGCGTGTTGGGCGGCGACGACGGACTCGACGGCAATCTGACGTTCGTCGTGAACTTCACGATCGCCGAGGGCGGCACTCCCGATACCGAAACTCCCGAACAGCCCGGCGACGGCACGAAGGCAAACCCCTTTGCGCTCGACGACATTCTCGGCGAACACACCCTCAAAGTTTCGGCAGAGGGGCTCTACTATACTTTCACCGTGCAAAAGACGGGCGTTTACGGCTTTACTGCCGTCACCGCGCTCTACCTCTCCGATTTCCAAGGGGTAAACGGGCAGGTGATGAACACTCTCCAAGGTTCGAAGGGCGGCGAGACGAAAGATTATAACCTCATCGCGGGCATTGTCTATACGTTCAGGCTGAGCGGATACGGTCCTTCTGCGGCGACAACGACGGAAGTCACGCTCAAAGCCGAATTCAAGCGGGAAGCGGACGTCGTCTATATCCCGAGCGAATTCAACGGCAAGTGGAAAGACGTGAACGAGGTATACTCCCTCACGATCGCAAGCGGCGGGGTCACCTTGATGAAGGGAGAAGACAAGGTCGATACGATCGTCACGGAGAAGATCTCCTCTGACATGGAGGGAAAGACCTCTTACTTTTTGACCTTCGAGAGCAAGACGTACACCCTGCAATGGAACAGCGTGGGCGACAAGGCATTGCAGCTCTTCCTCGATCAGGACAACGTCATCTACTTTGCGCCCGACCCTCTGCCCTCGTTCGCCTTTGACGAGGCGTTGCAGGGCGAATATGCCGCCCGCGAAGGCGAATATGCCGAACACATTACCGTCGCCGCAGACGGCGTCGAGTGGGAGAACCATACCGTTCTTCTCCTCAGCGACATGACGAGCGCTTACGACGGCTACGAAAAGGCGTTTGCCGCCTATGTCGACGGCAAGCCCGAACTTCTGCTCTTCGGCAACGGCGCGATCTACTTCCAAAAAGCCAATCTCTATTTTGACAACGGCAAGAGCGAGGGAGAGTTGAAACTCCCCGCAGATTACCGCGGCGTATGGAAGAGTGCGGACGGAACGGTCTCCCTCGACGTGGGCGAAAGCTCCGTTGTCTTAAAGGAAAACGGCGTACAGGCGGAAGTTTCCCTCAAACAGGGGAAAGTGGGGATCGGCACCGAATATTTCCTCGTTTGGAAAGGGAAAGATTGGCAGTTTACGACTTTGGCGCAAGGCATTCTCACCCTTCAAGGGGAGACCACTCTCCACTTTGCGAAAGATCCCCTTCCGACCGTCGACCTGAGCGGATATATCGGCGTGTACGCTTGCTCCCTTTCGGTGGACTATCTCGTGGTGGAAAAGAACGCCATTCGCTGGGGCGACCGCGCCGTGACGCTTGCGGCGGCGCCCTCGGTGACCGCTTACGGGACGGGGTACCCCTTCTTTGCGGACGGCAAGCTCTACCTCTTCTTCATCGACACGGACGGGGAGAGCTTTATGCTCTTCTACAGCGACGGCGGCGAGGACGCGGACCTCACCTATGTGGGAACGACTGTCCCTCAGGCGGACGGGAGCGAGGCAAAGCCCTATATCCTCGAAGAATTCCTCGGAGAGCAGACCTTCTCCGAAATTCCCGAGGACGGCGCCTATTACGCCTTCGAGCTCCCCTTCGGGGCGACCCTCATCTTTACCGCGGGCACGGCGAACATCGACGTGACCATCAATACCACCCTTTGGCAGCCCACACGCACGGGCGAACAGGTCGATCTGAAATGTTCGGCGGGCGCGGTGAAGCTCAAACTCTCGGGTGCGGACACGATTTCCCTCACGATCGCGATCGGCTATACCGTGACCGTTTCGGGCGCGGATAAGGACGTTTACGGCAATACGTTGAACGAAACGCTGAAAGAGAACGTTTCCGTCACCCTGATAAAGGGCGGCGCGGAAGTACAGACCCTTCAGACGGACGGCAAGGGCGTTGCGGTCTTCCCCGTCACCGAGGAGGGAGAGTATTCGGCGAAGATCGACGGTTCGCTCTATGCCTTTACGGGCGCAAGCTGTGCCGTCTTGCTCACGAGCGACGTTGTGTTGGGCAGTTCGGCGGAGCATCCCCTCGCCCTCAAAATGGGGACGAACGAATTCGCGCTGACCCAAGAGATCATGGAAACCTACCAAGGCGTGTATTATTCCTTCGTCTGCACCTATACGGGAACGTATCTCTTCACCGTTTCCGAGAAGTATGCGATGTTCCTTCTCGCCGAGGGGGACGATCCCCTTTCGGACGACCCTTCGATCATGCTCGGGGAGAATGTACTGACGCAGTCGGCGAAGCTCGAAAAGGGAAAGACCTATTCGGCGCTCGTCGTTTCGCAGGGGACGGCGGAACTTGCCTATGCTTTGACGATCTCGCTCGACGTGGGAGAGATCGAGGGAGAGGGAACGAAAGATTCGCCCGAAGTGCTCCGCGGGTTCGGCTCCGTCGCGCGCTTTACGGGCACGGACGCGAATACTTCCTACTACTTCCGCTTCATCACCGATAAGAGCTATTCCGTCGTCATAAAGGCGAGCAAGAACTGCCGTATCGGCGGCGCGCTCGTGGGATTCAACACACAGCAGCTCGCCGCAGGCGGCACGGTGACCGTGGAATTGAAGAAGGGCGTTGCGACCGACTTCTATGTGCAAGCTCTTCTCAACGAGGGAGCGGACATCATCGAGCTCACCTTCGAGGCGACCGAAGTTGCGGATGCGCCTTGGACGGGAAGCGGCACCTCGGCAGACCCCTACCGCCCCGAAAACTTCGTCGGCGAGTACGAGCTCAACGGCACGGCGAATAAGTATATCTACTTCGAATATACGGTGGCGCAAGACGTAACGTACAGGGTGACCTATCTCGGCGGCGTTCCGCTCACCTTCTACCTGCCCTCTGCGGGCACGATGAAGTTTACGGGAACGGGAAAAGCCAACATGCCTTCCTCGGCGGGCACGGATACTTTCTCCGTGAAAGCGGGAACAAAGTTTGTATTCCGTATTTATCCCGACGCTTCGGGCAGCTTGAAATTCAAGATCGAAGAAGTGAGCGGCACATAAACGGCTTTTTCGGCAGGGGGAGCGGGACGACTGCTCCCCCCTCTTGCCCGTTTTCGGCAAGGCTGAAATCATTGACAGGGAGCACGTTTCCCGTTATAATAGTACACGAACCCTTTATCGGAAACGAAAATTTTATCCAAACGTAACGATCGGATACGACGGTCCTCCCGCGGGTACGGGAGGGAACGGAGGTGACCATGAAAAAATTCTTCGGAAAGCTGTTGCTTTTCTCGTCGCTGATCGCGGTCGCGGCGGGCAATTTTGCCCTTGCGGCTTGCGACAGCGGCACAAACATCGGCGAACATGACCATATTTACGGCGGGTGGACGGTGGAGACCCTTGCCACCTGCACCGAAAACGGCTCGCGCGTTCATACCTGTTTGCTCTGCGGAGAGCGCGAGGAAGAGGATATTCCCGCGCTCGGGCACAACTACGACGGCGGAAGGGAGACCAAAGCCGCCTCCTGCACGCAGACGGGAGAGCGTACCCTGACTTGCAGCCGTTGCGGAAGGACGGTGACGAACGACATTCCCACCGTTGCGCACAACTGGGACGAGGGCGTGATCGACGAGGCGACCTGCCTGAAAAAGGGAAGTTTGACCCTCACCTGCAAAGACTGCCCCGCCACCCGCACGGTGGACCTCGGCTACGGCGCGCACGATCCCGTGGAGACGGGGCGCGTGGAGGCGGATTGCGAAAAGGCGGGCTCTATCTCTTACCGTTGCAACACCTGCGGGAAGACGCTCGACGACGTGCCGATCGCCGCGCTCGGGCACCGCTGGAAACTCGGCGATGACGACAGGGAGCCCACTTGCACCCAAGCGGGTTACCGCGACCGCGTTTGCGAGCGGTGCGGCATTTCCCAAAAGCAGACGATCGGAGAGCTCGGGCATTCCTATCCCGCGGAGTACACGATCGACAAGTTCCCCACCTTCGATTCGCAGGGCGAGAAATCGCAATACTGCCTGCGGTGCGGCGAACGCGGCAACGTGACCGCCATTCCCAAGCTCGACCCTCAGGTGCCCGTGGAATACCGTTTCCGCCTCCTGCGGAACAACGGCGCGCTCCTTGCCGATACCTCTGCCGTCATCACCGTGTACGACGGCGGGACGGTCGCGGCGCAGAGCACCCTCTCCTCTCTCGTGAACGGCGTATTCACCTATTCGCTCTATCCCAAAAACACCTATACGGTGAAGGTGGAGAACCTGCCCGCGGGCTATTCCTGCGAGGAAGAGATCGCCATGAACCCCGGGAACCCCGACTGCGACATTTATCTCTCCGCCGCCCCCATCCGCGAAGCCGTACCCGCGGGGAACCGCTACACGAAGGGGTCGGTGATGTATGACTTTACCCTGACCCCCGCCATGACGACGGACGGCAAGAGCTACACCCTTTCGGAACTTCTCAAAGAGAAGAAAGCCGTTGTGCTCAACTTCTGGGCGACATGGTGCACTCCCTGCCAGACCGAATTCCCCGCCCTCAGGCAAGCCTATCTCGGGGTACGGGACGACATCGAAGTGCTCGCGATCGACCAGAGCACTTCGGACAGTCTGCCCGGGGTGACGCAGTTCGCCTCGCGCTTCGGGCTTCCCTTCCCCGTGGCGTTCGACCTGCAAAACCGTGTGCAAAGCATGTTCGGCGTGTCGGATATCCCCACGACCGTCGTCATCGACGGCGAAGGGGTCGTCTGTGAAATCCACAACGGCATGATCTCCACCGCGGAGACCTTCCTCTCGCTGTTCTCTCCCTATCTCAGGGACGACTACTGGAAAAATACCGCGGCGCATGCCGAGTAACACAAGGAGAACGATATGGACCGCATGAAAAAATATATTCTTCCCATTCTTTGCGCGGCAATCGCGCTTGTCCTCGGCTTGTTTGCCGCCGCCTGCGAAAAGAAGGTGACGCTCACCTTCGAAGCGGGCGATGGAACGCCCGTCGGCAGTATTACGGCGGAAGCGGGCTCCTTGCAGGAGCTCCCCCTCTCCCTGCGCAAGGGGTACGTCCTCTCGGGTTGGAGCACGGAGGAGGGCGGCGAGCCCGTCTCGGGGCAAATCCTCGTTCCCGACAGCGACACGACCTATTACGCCGTCTGGACGGAGGGCTATGAAGTGACGTTCGACGCCGACGGCGGCGTCTTTGCCGAAGGAGCCCCCGACCCCTTGGTCCTTGCCGCGGGGAGCGACCTCGGCGAGGCGGTGAACGGCATCTCCCCCACCAAGAGCGGGCTCCTGTTCGGCGCATGGTTCTTGGGAGACAATGAGATCGGGCGCGGCGTGAAAATGCCCGCCGAAAACGTCACCCTTACCGCAAAATACAAGGTGGAATACGCGGTAGAGACCTACCTTGCCAACCTTGCGGGCAATTCCTATGTGCGGAGCAGAGAGATCGGATACGGCTCGGACTATGTGGGCGCTTCCGTCTCCCCCGCCGCCCCGATGGTGACGGGCTTTGCGCGGACGAACGCCCCCGCGGGGGAATTCCCCATCACGACGATCGTGCTCGGCGAGGACGCAAGCCGCAACGTATTGAAATTTTATTATGACAGGGTCTCCTGCCAGGTGCTCTTCGACGGCGGCGCACCCGACGCGGCGGGAAGCATTCCGCCCGCGGAAGCCCTCTACGGCTCGACGGTCACCGTTCCCCAGAACGCCTTCTCCTATGCGGGCTACCGCTTTGCGGGTTGGAGCCTTTACAGCGGCGGGGACGCGGACTTTCAGCCCGGAGAGCCCTTCTCCGTGACGGAAGACACCGTTCTCTTTGCCGTATGGGACAGAGGCTATACCGACCGCTACGGCGGGCACGACCTCGTCTTCTTCCCCCGCGGGGAGGAAAAGAAAGCCATTCTCCGCCGCGGCGACTATGAATTCGAGGGAACGAGAACGGGAGATTCCTTTTCCTTCGAAACCCCTTCGGGCACCTTGCTCGAAGGAAAGATCCTCGGCTCGACCTTCTGCTATGAGCGCGACGATCTGACGGGAGTCTACACCTTTATGGAGTTCGCCGCAGACGAGACCTTCGAACCGCGCTACGAGGCGCAACGGACGATCGAGATCGACAACTACCTCTGCGCGACCTACAAAAACGGCAGACACAGCTGCCGCGGCGACGTCGTCTATTCGGACGAAACGGGCGACTATGTGTTTACGAGCACAGACGAGACCTTCCGCTTTTTGCCCATCAGGAGCGACGCGTACGAGTATGAGGCGACCTTCCTTGTCGGCGGCGACGAGATCGATTCGTATATCGACTATACGATCGTCGATACGTCCACGGGCATGGGCTACCTCGGAATGAACAACATGCTCATTCTCGACGGGTACACCTCCGTTGTGCTCGGGGACATGAGCACGGGGCTCTCGTACGACGGGAGATACTATGTGGAAGACACCGTCCGCATGGGCTCCGCCCTGTGCTACAAGATCGTCTGCTTTATCCGCGACCCCGAGGGAACGCTCACGGGGACGGAGGGAGCCGTCGTGACCAACTACGTCTTTACCGTTCCGCTCGAAAGCGAGGTCTACCCCGCGGGCTATGTGGAGGCGGACAGCTACCGCGGAGAATATTCGGACAGCGAGGGCAATACCCTCCGTTTGGACGGCTTCGGCATGTTTGCGGACAGCGCGCTCTACCGCGAAAACGGCGTTGAAAGGACGGGCACCTATACGATCTCTTCCGATTTGATGTCGGGAGACGTCGTGACCATCACGACCGCGGGGGGAACTCTCTCCTTCCGCCTTTCCAAAGAACAGCTGACGTTCTCCCCTCCCAAACAGCTCGGAACGGGAGAATACACCGAATTCCGCCGCATGAACAAGGATTCGCTGCAACCGCCCTTCCTCATTCTCTACGACGGCGCAGAGAAAAACAAAAAGCGCACCGAGGTGTGGGTCCCCACCGAGGACGGGAGCGACATTCACAAGGTCGCGGAGGGCGTTTCCGTCGCCGAGCCGATCGGCAACAGTTCCGACTTCATCCTCTACACCTTCGAACGCAGTTCCGTCGTGGCGGGCTTTGAGAGCGAAATTCCCGAAAAGATCGTGTTTTACAGCTCCTATGTTTCGAGCACGACCGAGAACAGGGCGTATCACATCTATGTCGTGCTCGAAGAGAGAGTCGGCGGGGAAGACGTCTCTTACCGCACCGAATACCTCGTGCAGGGCGGCGGCACCATTCTCGTCTCTTCCGCAGTCACCGCGACGGGGCTTGGCGCGCTCTACACCGACGCAAACGGCAACGTGCGGGAAGGACAGTTCACCCTCGGCTCCAACGAGCACTTCGAGGGCACGGTGGGCACCTTCCTCTATGCGACCGAGCAGGGCGAAGTTTTCAGCGACTATTACGACATTTCGAGAAGGGACGACGGCGCCAATCTGGCGACGCCGAGAGCCGAACTCGAACGCATGGTCTACGTCGTACAGCCGACGGGGATCGCGGACGGCGGCGTGGGGACGGAGATGATCTTCCTCGACGGCGTTTCCCGCATGAAATATACCGAAGACCAGGGCGAACACTTCCTCGAAGGGACATACGAAACCGACGGCAAAACGAGATTCGGCGAGACGATCTACTCCTTCAAGGTGGGCGGAATTGAAAATTTCCGCTTTGTGCTCTACACACTCCCGCAGGAGGAGTACGCGGGCGTTCCCCTCGCCGTCAAGTACGACGGTCAGCTCGAGACCGAACTCGGCTCTTCCGAATTTGCCTTTGAGGGAGACTTGCAAACGAGCCTCGTCCTCGACGGATACCATACCGCCTCGTTCAAAGACGGGGACGGGAGAGAAATTACGGGCGATTATTACCGCGACATTCTCGTGCAGACCGTCACCTTCACGGCGGACGGGCAGGAGCACATCTTCGAACTGAATACGGAGAAAAAGACCTTCCGAGAAGTTGATTGGGCGACGAGCAGAAGATGGCTGCTGCTCGACAGCAACTTCGAGCCCATCGGCGGCTACTATGTCGTGTTCGAGGACAGCGACGAAAAGACCGTGCGCATCGAGACGTCGCTCGGCTCGTCCTTCTCCCAAGGCAGATATGTCCCTCTCGGCAGTTTTAACGAGACGTGGGGGCACGAAGAGTATCTTCTGCGCAACGTCACCTTCGGCAGAGACTATCCCGAAGATATTTACCGCGTGACCTTTGCCATCAGCAGCGAAGGGACCCCCGGGTGCATCGTTTACGATCCCGAGACGAGCGGCGTATTCACCGACGGCGAATGGAACGTGCTCGTCCTCGACGGGTACGGCAGAGGGGCATACTATGCAAGCGCCTATACGGGGAGCGGTTCCTACAATGTCATCGACTTTTCCGCGAACTTCCTCTCCTTTACGATCGACGACCCCTATTCCACCGCCTCAGGCAGGAGCTTCTACTTCCGCACGGAGGGAACGCAGTTCTTCGAGACCGACTATGCGGCGGCGGCAGGCGTCTATTTTTCGGAGAACATGGAGAGCCTCTCCTTCCGCGAGGACGGCGAGGCGTACTTCGGCGCGCTGACGGGTCCCTATTATATCCGCGACGGAAAGGTTTACGTCTATCTTTCGGACGTTGCGACCGAGCTCGACGCTCCGCACGGCGATACCTATTCTTACAATGGCAAGACCTACCGCCGCTGGGACGGGCAGACCTTCCGCCTGAGCGGAAAAGTGCTCATGCGGGACAAGAACGGAGACCCCGTGGCAGAGTATCCCGACCTCAACGCTACCCTCTCGTTTGCGCCCAACGGAACGACGAACAAAAACCTTGCGGCGGAATTCATCTTCGACGGCTACAACGGCGACGACGGCAAACCGACCGTGTACGCAGACTATACGCTGAGCCTGTATGCGGGCGGAGATTCGCTTGCGGGGATCCCGGGAGAGTTCGCTCCCTTCGTCGGTTACGGCAGACACAGCTACCCCATCACCTTCTCTTACCGCAACGGCGTTTACACCTTCGAGGTGCAAGCGGGCTACAACAGCGTGGAATATCTTGACCATAACGCGAGATATTACGACCATGAAGCGGGGAAAGACGCGAACGGGCACGACATTACGATCACCCGCGGCGCGCGCCTCTACAAAAACAGCTTCGGCTTCGGCGCGATCGAGCATGAGAGCGTCACGATCTCGGGCGACATTCTCTACCTCTTCCGAGAGGGGGACGAAACGTACGGAAAGCCCTTGCACTTCGAAAACGTGCCCGAGGAGAGTGTGGAGACCGTCGGCTATGTGCCCGGTTACGGCGACCGCCTCGAACTTGTCTTCCGCGCGGAGGACGGCAAGGACTACGCGCTCGACTATTACGAATATTATCAGGGCGGGACCTATTTCTGGTGCTACGGCTTCTTCTCTTACGAGGAAGTGGAGACGGACGAATACCTCGTGCGGGCGAAGACCCTTCGCTACACGAAGATGTCCATTGCGCCCGGCTATTCCGACGCGCAGGACGGCTCGGGCAAAGGGCTCGAAAAGCTCGCGGCAGTCACCCTCTTCGACAGGGCGACGCAAAAGCCCATCGTCGCCTACGATACGGGCATTACTCCGAACGGCTACGGGCACAGCGTATGGCTGGTCGACCGCGCGGACGTTCTCGAATACGGGTCGAGAGATACCTGCGCATGGGGCACGGGCTACCTCGTGACCTTCGGCTTTGCGGAGGACGGTTCCCTCTCTTCCGCGGAAGTCGAAACCTACCGCTTCGTGCAGGTCGTGAACTACATGAAGGAACTCGTCAATCTCTTCTTTGACGAGGACGGAAACACGGTGCTTGCGAGCGTGCTCGTCTATAACGGGGAATTCGGCAGATACGACTTCGTGAGCAATCCCCACGACCTCGTGAGAAACGGCGACGGAACGTTTACCTTCTACGCAACATGGGATAAACAGGAATACCGCTACACCGTGACGGTGGAAGAAGCGGATGACGTCACCTTCGATGACGACGACGGCGAGCACACGATGAAGGGCTACACCGTCACCGTCGCCACGGAAGCGGCAAATTGAACCATTCCGAAAAATTACAGTCTCTCTCCTTGCCCACCCCTCGAGGGGTGGGTGGCACGAACGAAGTGAGTGACGGAAGGGGTGTCGTAAAACCAAACACCCCCTCACCACCTTCGGCGGAGCTCCCCCTCAAGGGGTAGCCAAGTTAAACGAAAACCACGCAAGGCTGCGTGGTTTTCTTTTACATAACTACTTCTATCCCGCAGAGTTCTGCGAAGAGAACGGTTTCCCCGCCCTCGAAGATCAGTTTCCCCCGCTCTCCGTCGAGCTTTTTCACCGCGCCCTCGCAGGAGAAATAGGTTCCGCCCCTCTCGTCCGCGCGGAAGAACTTTACCCGTACCCAAGGTTTTTCCGCAATCCGCTCCCGTATGTCGCGGAGGGCTTCGTCGATCTCCGCGTCGGCGCACTCGTCCCGCTCGGGGGGAGCTTCCCGCACCGTCTCGGCTTCCGCGATCATCTCTCCGAATCCGCGGAGGGCGGCAAAGGGAGAAAACTGCGCCGCACGCCGATCGGCGGGCATGTGCGGATAGACGGACGACTGTTTAGGCGGCAAATTGATGATGTCTTTGTAACGCTCTTCTCCGCTCATTTTTTGTGCCCTCCGATCTGTTCGTTTCGCTCCCGCGCCGTCGCCCCCTCTTCGAGGTCCATGCCCCGTACGATGGCGTTTTTGCCGAATTTTTTATGGACGGAGAGGACGGCTTTGCGCACCCGTTTCTCCTTTTCGAGTTCCCGCTCTTCTTGCCGCCTTTCCTCCTCCGCGGCGACGGGGTCGGTAAACAGGTCGAGCTGTTGCGGCGCTTCCGGACGTATTTCGACCTCATCGACCAGATGATTTGCGACGACGTACATTCGCCGCACCAGGAGCTCGGGGCGCACGATCATGTCGTATAGTTCCAT
>CANRCY010000016.1 GCA_947629225.1 uncultured Clostridia bacterium
TAGCCTTGCGGACGGTGTAGATGTTCATGCGGTTCGTGCCCGCGCCCAGAATCCCGCGCAAGCCGCCCGTGCCGAAGGCAAGTTCGCGGTAGAACCTGTCTTCGATCTCCTCTTCGTCCGTGAGCGCGCCGAGTTCTTCCCTCGTTGCAAGGTCGAACGGCGGGGCGCACCAGCGCTCGTATTCCGCGCGATGATCTTTCAAAGCAATTCCTCTCTTCCCTGCGCCCGCAGATCTTCCACGATTTTCTTTACTTCCTGCGCGCGTTTTTTGTCGCAGACCAAAAGCGCGTCGGGAGTGTCGACGATGATGACGTTTTTCAGCCCCACCGTTGCCACAAGTTTCTTTTTGGCGTAGATCACCGAATCATGGGTGTCTTCCCCCACGAAATCGCTCACCACGACGTTCCCCGACGCGTCTTCGCCGTAGAGCGCGGAGAGCATATCCCAGCTCCCCACATCGCTCCATCCGAATTCTCCCGGCACGACGAGGATATTTTTGCTCTTTTCCATGATCGCATAGTCGATGGAGACGGAGCGGATCAGGGGATAGAGCTCTTCCAAAACCCGCCTCTCGTCGGGCGTGTTCATGGCGTCCCCTATGCGCACGAGAAGTTCGTATACGTCGGGAATGAACTTTTTATAGCTCTCTAAGATGACGGACGCCTTCCAGACGAACATGCCGCTGTTCCAGACGTATTCTCCCCCCGAAAGAAAGCGTTTTGCCCGTTTGAGCGAGGGTTTTTCGACGAAGCGCAACACCTGTTTTGCCGCTCCTTCCCCCTTGCGGAAACGGATATAACCGTACCCCGTGGCGGGAAAGGTCGGGCGGATGCCCACGGTCTTGTTTTTCGGCTGTCTCGACGGCGGTCAAAAGGACGTTCGCGAAAGCGTCCTCGTCTTTGATGTATGCGTCGGACGGGGTGATGACCATGATCCCGTCCTCCCCCGTTTTTCTGAGGATCTCCATGGCGGCATAGCCGATACAAGCAACGGTATTTCTCGCCGCGGGTTCGGAGAGGATCTGCTCTTCTTGGAGTCTTCCCGCCGTGACGGCAAGCATGTTCTGCCGCTGGTGGGCGTTGGTAACGATGCGGATATTCTCCCTCGCGCACACGCGCGAAAGACGGTCTACGGCTTCGTTCACCATGACCTCTTTCCCGCTCAGGTTCAAGAGCTGCTTGGGTCTCTCCCTTCTCGAAAGCGGCCAGAAGCGTTCTCCGCCTCCGCCCGCCATAATGATGCCGAATGCTTTCATGTGTTTTCCCCTTCGGTCAAAGTCGGTCTGCGTGCGATTACAGTGTTTCGAGCAGACTGCGTACGTTCCCGCGGAACACTGCCTCGGTAAAGAGCGTTTCCACCCGCTCCTTTGCGGCTGCTCCGTAGCGTTCGCGGAGAGACGGGTCTTCCGCGAGCCGTTCGATCGCGTCGGCATAGGCGGGGACGTCGCCGTTTTCCGCTTCGATTCCCGTGACGCCGTTGAGCGAGACGTAATTGACCCCCGAGCCCGCGATGGTAAAGGTGACGGCGGGCTTTCCGAGCGCCATTGCCTCCACGAGCGCCAGCCCGAAGGCTTCGTTCTTCGTGACGGACGGGAAACAGAAAATATCGCATGCGAGGGTGTAAGCGACGCGGCTGTCGTCGTCCACCTTGCCGAGGAAGACGATTTTGTCGTCGCCCGCGGCGAGTTCTTTGAGCATGGGAGTCAGTTTGCCCGTTCCGCCGATGTAAATGCGGTAATTCGCGCCGAGCAGACGGGAAGCCCTCACGAGGTATTCCATGCCCTTATAGGGCACATGTCTGCCGAGGGCGAAGAGCACGACTTTTTCGCCGTTGCGCGCGCGGATCTCGGCAGCCGCCCTGCGCGCCTTTTCCGAGACGGTGATGCGCTCGCTGTTCGCACAGTTGGGAACGACGACGCATTTTTCGCGGTAGAGCGGCAAAAATTTGCTTCCTTCGATGTAGTTCGGGCTTGTCGCCACGATCTTTTCCGCCCGCCGCAACAGCCGCTTGGTCTGCCCGTTGAAAAAGTTCCGCAAGAATTTTTGGCGGGTGATATCGAGGTGCCACCAAACGATCAGCTTGCACGCGGGATATTTCTTCAACATTTTCAGAAGATAGTGCGCGGCAAAGGGATTGGGAAAGTGGAAGATGACAACGTCGGGACGAAAGGCGCGGAACTGCTCTTTCAGACGCTTCCCATAGCTGAGGGAGAGCGACTGCGAGGCGACCTTTGCAATGGCGCCCGCCCGAACGACGGGGCAACCGTCTATCTCGTCGAAGACGTCGCGCTTGCCCGCATTGAAACAAAAGACCCGCTGTTCGGCGCTTCCCGCCAGAGCGTTCACGCAATCGCGCGCGACCTGCTCTATGCCGCCGATATGCGGATAAAAATAATTGCTGATATGTAAAATATTCATGCCTATTTGGCTCCGTCGCGTTTCATGACCTTAAAGATCGTTTTGAAGAAGATCTTCGCATCAAACCAAAAGGAACAGTGGTCGACATAATAAAGTTCGAGTTTCTGCCGCTCGCCGCTCGTATAGGTGCAGTTGCTTCTCCCGTTGACCGCCCACCATCCGATCATCCCGGGCTTTACGGAGAGGAGCTTGTCCTTCTCCGCGCCGTACTTTTTCTCGGCTTCGTCCTCCATGAGCGGACGCGGTCCGACGACGGAGAGATCCCCTTTGAAGATCGACCAGACGTTGGGAAGTTCGTCGAGGCTCGTCTTGCGGAGAAAACGCCCGAGCTTGGTGACGCGCGGGTCTCCGTCGAGTTTGTACTCCTGCATGTACTCCGCGTACTTCTCGGGAGGAAGGATCTCTTCGAGACGGTCGGCATTCTTTTTCATGCTGCGGAATTTGGGCAAATAGATGATCTTGCCGTTCTTTCCGAGCCGCTTGTGTTTGTAGATCGCGGGACCGCCGTCGCTACACCTTACCGCGATCGCAAGGATCAGATACAGCCAGCTGAACACGAGAAGAAAAAGCCCCGAAGAGCAAATATCGCAAAACCGTTTGAAAAAGAGATAACTTTTGTAACGGAAGCCGCTCTTATTTCGCGTCGCTTCTCCTTCGATCTTATCGGCTTTTCCTTTGTTCGGCATGTCGTTCGCTCCCCGGCGGTCTCCCGTCTTCGGTGGATTGGTTCGCTTATATAAGACGAACGGATAGCGGATTTTTCTCTTCTTTTTTACGCTTTTCGGAAAAAGCGGCAAAATATAGGAAGAGACGTATCCCCATTATAGACGGAAAGGTGGGGAAAAGTCAATAGATTTCGGAAAAAATATAAAAATGTTGTATATGCTTCCCCTCTGCCGCCGCGCTCCCTGCCTTCCCCTCTTCCCCTCCGACGGACGGGAAATCCTCTGTTTTTTCCGTCCGCTCCTTGACATTTTTTCCCGCTTGTGATAAAATGTTCGAAAAGCAAGATCGGAGGTAAAAAATTATGACTGCTTGGTGGAGCGTGCTCATGTACTTGATCGTAGGCGCGGCAAGTCTGCTCCTTGCCCTTTCTATCATCGCGACGTTGGTGCTCTCGATCGTTTCTTTGACGAAAGTCGTGAAATTACATGGCGAAGTGAAGAAACTGAGCGACCGTTCTGCCGCGGACGGGGCGCTCACGCAAGAGGAGCGCGCCATGCTCGACGGTTTCCGCGGGCTCGACGCAGAAAAGAAAAAGGCGCTCATTCAGACCGCGCATTCATGGCGGAATTCCAATTAAAAGATTTTCGCTCTTCGCCGTCCCTATCGGAGAAAAATTGTACGAAGGAGAAAAAATGAATTTATTTCGGCTATTTTTGAATGTAGATGTAGCAGGAGGCATTTCCCCGCCTGCTTACCAAGGAACAACACCTTGGGGACCGATTATTACCATTGCAGTTATCGCTGTTATCATAGTGATTTTCATCACGGTGTTCATCACAGTTCTTGTGACGAAACAAATTAGTAATAGTAAAAAACAGGAATCGCAGAAAACAACCGATGAAAATTCTTCGGAACAAGAAGAGGCGCTCTTAAAAGAATTTAGAGAACTCGATGAAAATCAAAAGGCTATGCTCCTGCAAACTGTAAAAGCATGGAGGAATAAAACCGACAAAACATAGAACTTTCCCGCCCTTGTGGGCGGGAAAGTTCTGTCAAATCCGTTCCAATAGCTCTTCGGGTTTGATCGCGGGAACAGGACTGCCGTTGAAATCCTTGATATTTCGGGTGACAATGTAATTCGCCTTGATTCGCTTTGCGCAAATGCTCTGCAAAGCGTCCTCAAAGTCTCCGAGCGGTAGCAAGGCGGCGCGTTTCAGATCGTCTGCTTTCAAATCGGCAATGCCGAAGATCAAAGAAAGTTTTTCCAAAATTTCCTTCACTTTCTCGGCGTCCAACTCTTTCCGCATGATATAAACGATGTTTGGGATCGAGAGCGCAGAGACAACTCCGCCAATCTTTCCCACTTCGCAAAGTTTCCATACTTTGCTTGAAGCCGCGAGATGCGGCTCTCGCCCACAAAGCACATCAAGCAGAACGTTTGTGTCTATCAAAACCTTCATTGCCGCTTCGCCCTCTCCTCTCTGATCGCTCTTTCGTTGTAATCGCCTTTCAGAACACCGACGAGGGAATCCGTCAAAAACGACACGCTTTGCTCGTGGGAAATCAGCCGCGCAACTTCTTTTCCGTTTCGCAAAATCACCACCTCATTTCCGCTTTGTACAGCTTGCAGGTACTTCCCGAAATTATTCTGCAATTCGGTCGCAGTTACTGTCGTCATCATGATACCTCCGATTTTATCCAATATCAGTATAATTGATTTTAGCGAATTTGTCAACGCTTTCGGCGAAAATTTTTGGAACATACTTCTTGATTGACGCGCTGGGTCGAAAGAATTTCGTTCCCTTCACGGCACCAAAAAAGGCACCCTTATTGGGTGCCTTTTTTGGTGCCGGTGATCGGGGTCGAACCGATACGGTATTTCTACCACAGGATTTTGAGTCCAGCGCGTCTGCCAATTCCACCACACCGGCGCGATAGAATGATTATATAATAACCTTCGGAAAAAATCAAGCGATTTCCCCGAAAATCTTGCAAAAAAAAGCGCGCCGTGATACAATATCGGTATGGATAAATATGTTTTGATCGACGGAAACAGTTTGCTCAACCGCGCGTTTTATGCGATGAGCGTTTTCACCACCAAAGAAGGCTTGCCGACAAACGGCATTTTCGGCTTTGTCAAACTGCTCTTTAAGATCCTCGCCGATGAAAAACCCGAGTATCTGACCGTCGCTTTCGACCTGCACGCCCCTACCTTCCGCCATAAAATGTATTCCGCATACAAGGGCACGAGAAAACCCATGCCCGAGGAACTCGTGTGCCAGGTGCCCGTGCTCAAAGAACTTTTGCACAGCATGAACATCAATACCGTCGAGCTCGAAGGCTACGAGGCGGACGATCTGATCGGCACCCTCTCGCGCTCCTTCGGCGACGTGGACGTCTTGATCTATACGGGCGACCGCGATTCGTACCAACTCGTGGGCGAACACGTCTCCGTCTGCTTTACGCGGCGCGGCGTGAGCGAACTCGATCTGCTCACGGCGGAAAATTTCTATGAAAAAGTCGGGCTCAGACCCGACCAGATCGTCGAAGAAAAAGGGTTGATGGGAGACACTTCCGACAATATCCCCGGTGTGCGCGGCGTTGGACCCAAGACTGCCGTCGACCTGCTCCGCAAATACGGCACCGTGGAGGGCGTTCTTGCCCATCTCGCCGAGCTCACCCCCTCTCTTCGCGCGAAGTTCGAAGGACAGGAGGAGACCGCGCGCCTTTCCCGCACGCTTGCCCTCATCGACGTTTCCGTTCCCCTTTCGCTCGCCAAGGAAGACTGCCGCGTCCGTCTCCCCTTCCCCCCCGAGGCGCGCGAAAAGTTCGTTGCGCTCGAATTCCGTTCCCTTCTCGACAGTCCCTTCTTCGGCGGAGCTCCTTCGGCTGAGCGCGTCAAAGAGGCGGTCGTCTGCAATACGGACAAAATCCCCGCGGAATTTTCCTCTGCGGAGCGGTTTGCCGCCGACTTTGCCGCGGACGGTTTTCATCTCTGTATCGGCGGCGAGGAATACATCTATCCCTTCCGCGAAAGTCTTCTTGCGGCGGGGTTCTTTCCCGAGGACCTTACTCCCCTTTACTGCACCTTGTTTTCGGCGGGCAAGACGGCGCTCGTCGTCGACGCAAAGGCGCTCTTGCACCGTTTGGACGCATGCGGGATTTCGCCGCAATGCCCCGTGGAAGACGTCTCCTTGCTGCGTTATCTGAGCGATTCCAACCGCCGCGCTTCGACCGCGGAGGATTTCGTGCGCGAGTTTGCCCTTCCTGCCACCCACCGCGCCTATGCCGTTGCGCGCGCCTACGACGAGGCGGCGGAAGCGGTCCGCGGGACGGAAGAGGAGAAACTCTACCGCGACCTCGAACTCCCGCTTGCCTCCGTCCTGTTCGGAATGGAGCGAACGGGCGTGCGGGTGGACGAGGAGATGTTCCCCCTCTTTTCGGAGAATTTTTCCGCGCGGATTTCGCAACTTTCGGAGGAAATTTTCCGTTTGGCGGACGTAGGACCTTTCAACCTCAATTCCCCCGCCCGACTTGCCGAGGTGCTGTTCGGGAAACTCGGGCTCGAGACCAAGGGGGTGAAAAAGAACGCGGGCGGGAGCTATTCGACGAACGCCGACGTGCTCGAAAAGCTCGCCGAAAAACATGAGATCGCCCGCCTCATTCTCCGTTACCGCGAATTGCAGAAATTGAAATCTACTTATATCGACGGGATAAGACCGCTCGTAAAGGACGGGATCGTCCATACGACCTATCACCAGACGATGACGACGACGGGGCGGCTTTCGAGCTCGAACCCCAACCTGCAGAACATTCCCATCCGCAGGGAGGAAGGGAGAGAGCTGAGAAAACTTTTCGTCGCGCGCGAGGGAAACATTCTGATCGACGCAGACTATTCCCAGATCGAATTGCGGCTGCTCGCGCATTTCTCGGGCTGCACGCCTCTCCGCGAGGCATACCGCACGGGAAAGGACGTCCATACGGCGACGGCGGCGCAGGTCTTCGGGGTGAACCCCGCCGAAGTCACCCCCCTCATGCGGCGGAGAGCGAAGGCGGTCAACTTCGGGATTATCTACGGCATCAGCGCGTTCGGGCTTTCGAAGGACGTCGGCTGTTCCGCTTCCGAGGCGCAGGCGTATATCGACCGCTATTTCGCGACCTACACCGACGTCAAAGAGTATATGGACGGGAACGTCCGTTTTGCAAAGGAGCACGGCTATGTCAACACGATCCTCGGCAGAAAACGGTATATTCCCGAATTGAGATCTTCCAATTACGCCACCCGTTCCTTCGGGGAGCGCGCGGCGATGAACATGCCCCTTCAGGGGAGTTCGGCAGACATCATCAAACTTGCGATGCTCGGCGTTTCGCGCCGCCTCGAAGGGGAGCATATGCGCACGAAACTCGTTTTGCAGGTGCACGACGAGCTCGTGCTCGACGCGCCCCTCGACGAAGCCGAACGCGCCGCGCAAATCCTGAAAGAGGAAATGGAGGGAGCCGTTTCGCTCTGCGTGCCACTTACGGTGGAAATTTCTTCGGGAGAGAGCTGGTATGAAGCAAAATAAAAAGATCGCGCTCACGGGAGGGATCGGCAGCGGGAAGTCTGCCGCGCTCGGCATTTTGCGCGCACACGGCTACGCCGCTTTTTCCTGCGACGAAATCTACCGCGGACTGTGCGAAGAGCCCCTGTTTACGGCAGGGCTCGCCTCTCTCTTTCCGTTCGCCGTCAAAAACGGCAAACTCGACCGCACCGCCCTCGCAAACGCCGTCTTTTCGGACGAAGAGGCGCGCAAAAAATTGAACGCCTATACCCACCCCCGCATCATGGAACGGCTGTTCTCCCTCATGGAGCCCTATCCCCTTTCCTTTGCCGAAGTGCCCCTCTTGTTCGAGGAAGGCTACGGCGCGGCGTTCGACGAAATTATTGTGCTCATGCGGGACAAGGCGGCGCGGATTGAGGCGCTCAAAGGGCGGAGCGGGCTTTCGGAACAGGAGATCGCCGCGCGCATGGAGAGCCAATTCGGTTATGACGCTATCCCCGAAGGCTGCCATATTCTGCAAAACGACGGCTCTCTTGCCGATCTGGAAGCAAAGCTCGTGGCGCTCTTGCGGGATTTCACCGAAAGCGCGTAAAAAATACGCATAAATACGTTTGGAGCCGCCTCTGTGCGGGTATATATCCTCTGTAAGGGAAAAATAAAAAAATTACGCCTTCCCTTGCAAAGGAGAAATAACTTTTTATGGCAATCGGAATTATCTTTGGGGTAATCCTGTTTGCGCTGGTTGCGGGCGGCATTGTACTGTCCGTTTTTCTTTGGAAAAAACGTAATCGGCGCTGGGTGGGACCCGTCGTCAGTGCGTCGGCTCTCCTTCTTTTCGTGCTGATCCCGTTCAGCTTCCGCACGGTCGACCCGGGCGAAGTTGCGGTAGTCAAGCACCTCGGGAAGGCGACTGCCGTGCGTACCTCGGGCACCTATTTCGATTTCTGGATCACCGAGGGATATGCGCGCTACGACGCGAAAGTACAGAATCTCGACATCGACACGAACACCTATTCCAAGGACGCGCAGACCATGGACATCGCCATGAACGTGCAGTTTGCGATCAAGCAGGACAGGGCGATCGAGATCGCCGAGCAGTACGGCTCCCTCGATTCTCTCGGAAAGCGGATTACTTCGGTCGCCGAAGCGACCAGCAAATCCACCCTCTCCTCCTATTCGGCAATGGAGATCATCGAAAACCGCGCACAAATTTCCGTGGAAGTGGAGACGGAAGTCAAGAGCGCCATCGACGATACCTTCTTTGTCAATATCGAGAAGGTCGTGCTCACCAACATCGATTTCTCGGACGCGTTCGAACAGACCGTCGAAGACAAGATGATCGCCGAGCAGGAAAAACTCAAAGCGGAGTACGAGAAAGAGACCGCTCTCGTTAAAGCGCAACAGGAGCTCGAAGTCGCCAAACTGCAAGCGCAGGCGCGGATTGAAGAAGCGCGGGGCGACGCCGAGGCGAAGTTGCTCGCCGCCCGCGCGGAAGCGGACGCCATGAAGGCGAAATCGGTCGAAGTGGCGCGTGCGCTCGGCTTTACGATCACCGAAACGCCCGTCTTCGAGACGGACGAAAACGGGGAAGAAGTGCAGACGGGCGTCGAGTACGACATCGACTTCTCGGGGAAAACGCAGGAGGAGATCGCGCTCATCGTCGATTATTTGAAATACATCGAATATCTCAACGCATGGGACGGCAAGCTCCCCTCCGTCGTCCTCGGCGAAAACAGCGGCAGCGTGCTCGTGCCGCTCGGGTAAGCGCGGAGCGCCCCTTTCCCGTTTCGGGAAAGGGGCGCGATTCTATTTTTGCCGCGGTTGCGCATACTCTGTTCTGTGAAGAAGAGCGTGCGTATCATCTTATTGTGTCTTGCGGGGGTCGCGTTGCTGTTTGCCGTGTGTGCAGTCTGGGTGCGCGTGAGCTATCGCCGACCCTACCGCGAGATCGTGGAAAAAAGCGGCTTGCCCCCTTCCCTCGTCTATGCCGTGATAAAGGCGGAGAGCGGCTTTCGCGAGAAGGCATTGAGTGCGGCGGGAGCAACGGGGCTAATGCAGCTTTTGCCCGCGACCGCGGAATTTATCTGCCGTGAGAACGGTTTGGAATTCTCGGCAGACAGGTTGACGGAGGGAGAATATAACGTACGGATCGGATGCCTTTATCTCGGGTATTTGCTCGGGCGTTTTTCTGCGGAAGAGACTGCGCTTGCGGCATACAATGCGGGCGAAGGCACGGTGCGGGAATGGCTCTCGGACGGGAGATACAGCCGCGACGGGATCCATCTTTCGTCCGTCCCCTACCCCGAGACGAAAAAGTATTTGGAAAAAATCTTGAAATTTCGCGAAAAATATCTGTTTTTTTACCATGAAAGAACTTGACTTTTGATTTCGGATGATGTATGATAATAAAGCTGTTGCGATTGCGCAAGCAAGACGCTCCAAGTGAGATTTATTTTGACGAGCGGTCGTGGCGGAACTGGCAGACGCGCAAGACTAAGGATCTTGTGGGAGACCATGCAGGTTCGATTCCTGTCGACCGCACCACAAAAAAGGCACCCTATGGGGTGCCTTTTTTGTGGTGCAAGGAAGACAGGTTCCTGTCGAACGCCCGCAGTTCTGATTCTCTAAGGGCGTCACGAGGAGCGTCAGCGACGAAGTACCGCATGATGACGCGGCGCACTTTTCTAAAATTGTCATGTTGAGCGAAGTCGAAACATCTCTACCTTATTAAATATTGTTGAGATTTCTCCACTTCGCCTTCGGCTTTGGTCGAAATGACATGAGGACATTCCTCGACAAGCTCGGAATGACGTGAATAGGAACGTCACGAGGAGCGAAGAGCGTCATTCCGAGCCGTATTGGATAATACGAAGTCCGAATAGCAACTCTCCGAGGGAATCTTGCTACGTCCAAGTACGTTAAAAAACCAAACCAAAACGCAACAAGATGCCTTCGCGGATTGGCTTTTGCAGACTGCGTTTCCATTGCAAGAAAAATAAGGAGCCCCCGCCCCTACCCCTCCCCCAACAAGTTGGGGGAGGGCGTTTTACGTCATGTTGAGCGAAGTCGAAACATCTCTACCTTATTAAATATTGTTGAGATTTCTCCACTTCGCCTTCGGCTTCGGTCGAAATGACATGAGGGCATTCCTCGACAAGCTCGGAATGACATGAGGACATTCCTCGACAAGCTCGGAATGACGTGATTTTTAAGGCAAGATTTTTCCATGCGCCGCTAACGCGGCTTGGTATTTCCCTCAAAAACAGCGTTCTTTGCGCTCCTTCACGCAGTTTTCCACGTTGCCGCATTTATAACAGAGCTCATTTTCGCAGATGTCGCCCTTAAAAAAAGTCACAAGATTGTTCACCGTTGTCTCGGCAATGCCTGCAAGCGCCTCCTCCGTCAGAAACGCCTGATGAGACGTCACGATGACGTTCGGCATGGACAACAGCCGCGCAAGCACGTCGTCTTCGATGATGTGCCCCGAAAAATCGCGGAAGAATACGTCCGATTCCTCCTCGTACACGTCGAGACACGCCGCGCCGATCTTGCGTTTTTTGATGCCTTCGAGGAGCGCCTCCGCGTCGATGAGCGCCCCGCGCGAAGTGTTGAGAATGATGACTCCCTTTTTGAGCTTGTCCACAGCAGAAGCGTCGATGAGGTGCTCCGTCTCCTCGGTGAGCGGGCAGTGCAGGGAGATGACGTCGCTCCGCGCAAACAGTTCGTCGAGCGAAACATACTCCACCCCCTCCGCCGACGGAAATTTGTCGTAGGCGAGCACCTTCATGCCGAATCCCTTGCAGATGTCGATGAACACCTTGCCGATCTTGCCCGTGCCGATCACCCCCACCGTTTTGCCGTGCAGGTCGAAGCCCATGAGCCCGCTCAAAGAGAAGTTGAAATCTTTGGTTCGGATATACGCCTTGTGGATGCGCCGCACCGAAGTGAGCAAAAGCGCCATGGTGTGTTCTGCGACGGCATAGGGAGAATAAGCGGGCACGCGGAGCACATGGATTTTCCCGAAACAATGGGCAAGGTCCACGTTGTTATAGCCCGCGCAACGCAGGGCGATCACTTTGACCCCGAGGTCGTAGAGCTTGTCGATCGCGGGCGCGTCGAGCGAGTCGTTGACAAACACACAAACGCCCTCGAAGCCGCGCGCAAGCCCAGCCGTGTCGGCAGTGAGTTTGGTTTCGTAAAATTTGAATTCGATGCCGTGTTCCTTTCCGTATTTCAAAAAAGAAGGCATGTCGTAGTCCTTTGCGTCGAAAAAAGCGATCTTCATCATAATACCTCTCTTCTATCCTAACCGATGGAGAAAATTCTGTCAATAGATTGGGTAAAAAAGAGAGGTTTTATGAGTTTAGTATTCGGTTTTGCGTTTGAGGAAGAAGCCCCGCTTGCGCGTTTCGACGATGTGATACTCCTGCTCGCGCGTGAGTTCGTAAAAACAGGGGCTTTTCGGGGAAGAAAAGCGCAGCCTACCTGCGGGGTCGGCGACTTGCGCATAGCCGTAGGCGCACAGGCAAACGGGGATTCCGAAGAAAAATGCGCCCGCGCGGGTGAGGTTGAGTTCCAGCCCTTCGTTGAGCTCTTCGAGGACGCACAGCGCGACGTCCGCCCCGCACAGCGAGAGCGTTTCAAGCACATGCGGGAAATAGAGATCTTCCGCAACGACGATCCCGAGCTTTCCGACGCTCGTGTCGAATAGCTTGATCCCCGCCCCGCTGCGGTATTCGCTTCCGTCGATACGGTTGACCATATCCGAAACGCCGAGGATCCGTCCCCGTTCCGCCACGACGACCGATTTCCGCCGCAAATTTCTTGCATTGGTATAACAGCCGCAGACAACAATATTCCGCCCCGTTTTGGAGAGAATGGCAACATCTTCGAAGAGGTTTGTCTCCCCTTTCAATTCCCGCTCATAGCTCACCTCGCCGAGGGCGTGAAAGGGAAAGATGAGAACGTCCGCCTGTTCTCCCCGAAATTCGCTCAGATTTCCGCTTGTGACAAAACAAATGCGCATAAAAACACTTCCGAACCATTATAGTGTTCGGAAGCGTAAAAATGTGATTGTTGTTTTGGCTTACGGGCTGTCCGTGTTTTGCGGTTTTTCGGAGGCTTTTTGGGCGGCTTTTGTTTTCTTCCATGCTTCTACCTTTTTCAGAAGTGGAAGGTATCCACAAATTTCAATCATGGGTCCAAGAAGACAAAGAGCGATTACCGCGACAGTCGTTGGGCTTCTTTGGGCAAAAAAGTAGAAGACCAAAAAGGTTGTTCCCAAACTTGTAAGCAATCCAACAATCCCCAAGGCAAGCCCCCCCGCAAGGAATGCCCTGTTCTCCGTAGCATAGATCGCCATTTCGTAGACGAAGCATGCATCTGAGAAGTCCTTCCATTCCGGAGAATCTTTGGAGCCCAATTTATCGAGGTCGAGCTTCATGCAGAATTCCGTGTGCCGCTTGGTATCTTTGCCTTTCAGGAAATGTTTCATTTTCAGCAAGGTTGCAAGGTAATATATTGAAAACGTAATCGTCATGAGCAAAAAAGCACAGCTCATCAACCAAAATAAAAGCAAATCGTCACCTATGTTTTTGTCGAAAATAAACGAAATGATAATCGGGATTAGAAAAATGTCCGTGGCAATCAAACACGCCGCCCCGATCGATGTGGTGCCGCGGGCAATGACGTCTACTTTCGAATCATAGTAAAAAGCGGAAATATCGTTGGCGAGCTTTTGCTCCTCCGACTCCGTTTCGTCCGATTTGCGGACAGAATACAGGCGGTTTGCCTCATTCAACGCATGGATCAACTGATACTGCGCCACCAACGGACCTGCCCCGAGGAGCAGAGCGCCGAAGAAATCCCACAAAAACCAACTCATGCCCGAAACGGGAGACTTGACGTTCGCCTTCTCAAGTTTTTCCGAAATCCTTGCCGAAATGCCGTATCCCCATACCCAACGGTAAATTCCGAACGTGAGCGCGTTGATGACAAGATAAAAAATAAGCCCGCGCGTTTTCTTTCCGTCTTCCCCGCAGGAAAGATTTACTTCGTGCGAGGCAGCTTGTATGAAATAGAGGGAATAAATCCCGAAAGAGAGAATATTCCAGAGAATATATTTGAGCAATCTCCGCTTGCATTCCAATTTTACGCGCGGAAGATGAAGAGGCGGCTTCGGAGCGGGCTCCGAATAACCGCAGTTCGGGCATTGAACTTCCTCGGGCTTCATCCATTCGCCGCAAGAAGGACATACTTTGAACCGATAACCGCAATGGACACACTGCAAACTCGTGGAAGAGATCATCTCACTGCATTCGGGACATTTTCTGAGCGACATGTTTCACCCCTTTTTCTTTGGTCAAATATCAGTATACCTTAGTATTTTTAGAATGTCAATGGATTTTGTACAATAATAAAGAAAAATTGGACAAAATAAGGATTGAAGGTATGCTGAACGAAAACATTAAGAAATTGAGATTGGCGCGGGGCGTGAGTCAAGTCGAGCTTGGGGCGGCGTTGAACGTCACCAAGCAATGCGTTTCGAATTGGGAAAACGACAATATCCAACCCTCCGTCGAAATGTTGGTAAAACTTGCAAAATATTTCGAAGTTTCGACCGATCAACTTCTCGGGCTGAGCGGACGGGCTTGTCTGTTCGTGGACGGGCTGAGCGACGCGGAGATCGCCCATCTGAAACTTTTGATCGGCGATTTGCGGCGGGAAAAAGAATAAGGCATAAAAAAATCACCGAGAGCTCGGTGATTTTTGGATTTTGTTATTCTTTCTTTGCTTTCAGCAAGTCGCGGATTTCCGTAAGCAGTTCTTCCGTCGTGGGTGCGGGAGGAGCGGGAGGAGTTTCGGGTTCCGCAGGTTTTGCGGCTTCTTCCGCGGCTTTCTTTTCCGCTTCCTGTTTTGCTTTGAGCTTTTCGGCATGGGCGCGGATGTGGTTGACCGTATAGACGATCAAGAACAGCACGAATGCGGTGAGGACAAAGGTGACGATCGCAGAGATGACGATGCCGAAATCGAGAATGATGGGTGTTACCGTCTCGGGATTGGCTGCATATGCCGCCTCGTTCAGCACGATCTGCAATGCGCCGAAGCCGTCTCCGCCGACGCCGATCATTTGCAGCAGGGGCGTTAAAACGCCGTTCACGAGCGCCGTGATGATCGCCGTGAATGCGCCGCCGACGATGATGCCGACTGCCATGTCGAGCACGTTTCCGCGCGCGATGAACTCCTTAAATTCCTTAAAGAAGCCCTTCTTTTCTTTTGCCATAAAGTTACCTCCTGAAATTTTTGATTGTTTTTTTCAATCTGCACATGACTTGCGCAGAAGGAAGCCGTGTTAAGCGGTACTGCCAATTCCCCTGTTCCGTGCCCGGGCAGTTCATGCGGCAGGAACTGTCGAGCGCGAGCAGGTCCTGAATGGGGATTGCGGCGATCCGCGACTTGCTCCAAAGCGCCATGGCGAGGAATGCCCGTGCAAAGGAGCGCGGATTTGCGGTGAGGCGGATGTTGAGCCCGCAGGTCTTGAGCTCTGCCGCAACGCGGGAACGGAAAAGAATATATTCTTCCGCCGAGAGCGACTTGACGTAGCCCACGACGGTGTCGTTGTCGTGCGTGCCCGTGTAGCAGACGCTGTTTTCGGGATAATTATGCGGAAGGTAAGGATTTTCGGGGTTGCCGTCAAAGGCGAACAGTATGACCTTCATGCCCGGGAAGCCCGTCTTTTGGAGGAGTTCGAAAACCCCCTCGTCGAGCGTGCCCAAATCCTCCGCGATGATACGGCGTTTGTCCGAGCCCAGCGAGGCAAAGAGCTTTTCTTTGGGACCGTCTTTCCACTCCCCTCCGATCGCGTCCTTTGCGCCAAAGTCGATCTCGTAATAGCGGTCGATCCCGCGGAAGTGGTCTATGCGGACGAGATCGTATGTAGAGAGCGCCGCTTTGAGCCGCTCCCGCCACCATTTGAATTTTTCCTTTTCGTGGACTTCCCAATCGTAAACGGGGTTGCCCCAGAGCTGTCCCGTCGCCGAGAAATAGTCGGGCGGAACGCCCGCGACCTTCGTCGGCGTCAAATCCTCGTCCAACTTAAAGAGGTTCGGGTGCGCCCAAACGTCCGCGCTGTCATAGGCGACGTAGAGCGGAATGTCCCCGATGAGCTTTACGCCCTGTTTGCGGCAGAGCTCTTTCAGCTTTGCCCATTGGACGGAGAAGATAAACTGTACGAATTGCCAAAAGAGATATTCCTCGTGATGGTCGGTGCGGAGCTGTTCGAGCGCCTCCTCTTTGTGGCGTTTCAGAGGGTCGTCCCAATCGGAAAAACTTCCGTCGTAGACCGTTTTCGCCGTCATGAACAGCGCGTAATCTTCGAATTTCCCCTCTTTTACAAAGGCGCGGAAGAGCTCGTCGTCAAAATGAAAGCGGGAGAAAGCAAGCCGAAGCGTTGAATAGCGCTCTTCATAGAGAGAGCCGTAATCTACCCTCTCCGCCGTTTTGTAGCGTTCGCGCAGCGCTTTCAATTCCTTCTGTTTGAGCAGCCCCATCTGCCCGAGCTCATCGAGATCGATAAAATAGGGATTGCCCGAAATGCAGGAGACGGACTGATAGGGAGAATCGCCGTACCCTGTCTGCACAAGGGGCAGGATTTGCCAATGCGTGACGCCGCTCTTTGCGAGGCGCAGAACGAAGCGGCAGGCTTCTCCCAAGCTGCCGATACCGTATTTCCCCGGCAGGGAAGAGATATGGCATAAAATACAGGTTTTTCTCGTCGCTCTCATAGTTCTTTATTTTTGCAAGAGCGCACAAATCCGCGCGCAAGCCTCTTGCGTGTTCTCTTTTGTACCGAAGGCGGTCAGACGGAAAAAGCCCTCTCCGTTTTTGCCGAAGCCGCTCCCCGGGGTGCCCACGACGTTCGCGTTTTCGAGCAGATAGTCGAAAAATTCCCAACTGCCCATGCCGCGGGGGCACTCCATCCAGATGTAGGGCGAATTTTTGCCGCCCGTGTAGAAGATGCCGAGCCCGTCGAGACAATTTGCGATGATCTTTGCGTTTTCGCGGTAATAGCCGAGATTTTCGGAAATTTGCCGCTCTCCCTCTTCGGTGAAGACTGCCGCCGCGCCCATCTGCGTGATGTAGCTCACGCCGTTGAACTTGGTTGACTGTCTTCTCGCCCAGAGCTTGTTGAGGGAAGTCCCCTCCCGCACGAGCTCCTGCGGCACGACCGTGTATCCGCACCGCACCCCCGTAAAGCCCGCCGTCTTGGAATAGGAACAAAATTCGATGGCACACTCCTTCGCCCCCTCGATCTCGAAGACGGAGCGGGCGAGCGCAGGGTCGGTGATAAAGTATTCATAGGCGGCGTCATAGAGAAGGACGGCGTCCTTTTCACGGGCATAGCGCACCCATTCTTTGAGCTGTTCCTTGGTATATGCCGCGCCCGTGGGATTGTTGGGAGAGCAGAGGTAGATAATATCCGCGTCCACCGAAAAGTCGGGCATGGGCAGGAAGCCGTTTGCAAGGTTGGCGTCCGCAAAGAGGATTTTTCTTCCCGCCATGATGTTGGTGTCGACATAGACGGGATAGACGGGGTCGGGCACGAGAACGGTGTTCTCGGGCGCAAACAGGTCGAGAATGTTGCCGAGGTCGGACTTCGCGCCGTCGGAGATGAATATTTCCGAACTTTCGAGAAGCACCCCTTTGCGGGCATAACTTGCCTTGACCGTGTCGATGAGCTCCTCATAGCCGTAGCAATAGCGGTCGGGACCGTAGCCTTTGAAGGTCTCCTTTCTGCCCATGTCGTCCACCGCCTTGTGCATTGCCTCGATGACGACGGGCGCCAAAGGACGGGTAACGTCCCCGATCGAGAGGCGGATGACTTTCTTTTCGGGGTGCGCCGCTTGGTATGCCGCGGTCTTTCTTCCCACCGTGGAGAAGAGATAGCTGTCTTTTAAGTTGAGAAAATTGGAATTGATCTTCATGATTTACGATGGTTGAGCGCGTGGCGGATAAATTCGCGGAAGAGCGGGTGCGCGCTGTTGGGACGGGACTTGAATTCGGGGTGGAACTGCACGGCAATGAAGAAGTCGTTGGCGGGGTATTCGATCGCCTCGACGAGCTTTCCGTCGGGAGAAGTCCCCGCGATCGTCATGCCGTTCTGCTCGAACGCTTCGCGGTAAGCGTTGTTGAATTCGAAGCGGTGGCGGTGGCGTTCGGAGATGAGGTCCGCGCCGTAAGCCGCCTTCATCTGCTCTCCGAGCACCTTGCAGGGATATGCCCCGAGCCGCATCGTCCCCCCCATCTTCACGCCGTATTGGTCGGGCATGAGGTCGATGACGGAATGCTTGCCCTCGGGAACG
>CANRCY010000017.1 GCA_947629225.1 uncultured Clostridia bacterium
CGTCCGTATCGAAGGAGACGACATAGCGCAGAGTTTCTTTGCACTCGTCGCACACGCCGTTGTTGTCTTCGTCGATATGGCTGTGCGGCGGCTCTTTGCAGGCGGCGAACCCTGCGGCGGCAGTCCCCATGCAGAGCGCCGCAAGAAGCGCAAGTATCGCTTTTCTCTTTCCTTTCATTTTCTTTCCTCCTTATGCCTTGGGCTCCAGATAAACGTCAAGCCTGCCGCTCGTCTCCACTTTGATGTAGACGCGGAAGGTCATGGTGTCACTGTGGTGATACGCCATCGTGTATGCGCCGTCCTTCGTGGACGTCGCAAGGTCGTCGCAGAGGTAGTTCGCGGTCTTGTTCGTCCCGCTGCCGTTCGCCTCGAACGTGACGACATAGCCGCTTGACGAACGCTTGGGATAAGCCGTGGGTTCCTCGTCGCCGCCTTCCTCGCTGATATTGGTGAGATAGACCTTGATACGGTCGTTGTGGCGGAGTTCGAAGTACTCGTTGGAGAACTGCACGGGGGTGCCGTAACCCATCTCGCTCTTGCCGCTTTGGTCGGTACCCGAAACGAGCAGGGGCAGATATTCCTTCGTCCCGTCATCGTGGGTAACTTCCATGAAGTTTTTATCGCCCTGCCCGACCTGTGCGGACGGAGCGGCGGGCTCGTGCCGTTGGGAAAGCGCCGCGCGGAAGTCCGCATAGAGATAGAGCGCTTCTCTTGTTTCGGGCACCGTCTCCGTGTAGGTGACGGAAGCGTTCACGATGTACCACCACCCCTGGAACACGAAGGGCGCGCCCTCTGCGTCCGTGTGCTCGGTCTCGGGCGTGGGGAGCTCCGTCCCCGCCGCGCCCGCCTTGTACACGGTCTGTGCCTCCGCAAAGTTCAATCCTGCCTTTTCTTCCGCCGTGAGCGCCGTTGCGCCCTCTACGGTGTTATATCTGGTCTCCTTTTCCTCGGCGTCGTACCACGAACCGGGGACGAGGTAGACCTGCGCCGTCTCTGCCGCGGGCGCGGCTTCGATCGCCGCCGCCCCGACCGCGACGCCCGTCGCGCAAGTCGCGACAAGCGCGGTCGCCATAGCGATACTCAATAACTTTTTCATGCTCTTCCCTCCTTATTTCACTTCAAAGATAACGAACGTGTAGCCGGGAATGCTCGACCCCGAAACGGCTTTGCCGTCCGTCGAGTAGATACATCTGCCGTCTGCCTGCGTGAACGACTGGGACGTTGCCGTGGGATTCGCAAACATGCGGAGCGTGTGCCCGCCGTAGGAGATCTCGTACCCCATCGTCTTTGCGTTGGTGCCGGTCGAGAGAATGACGACCTTGCCGAAATGGAACAGCTCGGTGTACTGCTTGCGCACCGCGATGAGCGCCTTATACGCGCTGTAAATGGACTTGCTGTCCTCCTTTTGCTGTGCGAGACCTTCCATCTGCTTGTTCCATTGATCCCATTCGCTGTAATAGCCGTTGAAGCCGATCGGGAAGTAGCAGGTCGGGTCCTCTTCGCTCTCCCACCCGTAGGTATAGGAGCCGTCCTCGCCTTCGGTGTTGCCCGCGCTCGTCCACTTATAGGGCTGGCGGAGCCAACGGTCCTCGTGCCCCGTGCCTTCCCCTTGGGGATTGGCAGTCTTTTCGCCCGTCATGCCGAGTTCGTCGCCCGCATAGATCCATGTGATGCCGGGCATCGTGAGGCAAACGCCCGCCCAGATCTTGGCAAGATTGCCCGTCTGCGTCCAGAGATTCTGGTTCATCGGGCGCTCCACCCAGTCGGAAGCGCCGTCGCTCCACTGTGCCGTGAGGCGGTTGCGTGCGCGGGAAACGTCGTGGTTAGACGTGAAGATCGCGTCGATGTAGTCGTGGCGGTAGAGGTTGAAGTCGAACTGCGCCGCTTCGTAACTCTGCATTGCCCTGTTGCCGTAGCCGCTGCCGTCCTTCTGTCCGCCTTCCTGTCCGAACGCGCAGGTACCCATGGAACCCGCGAAATCGTAATAGAAGTTGAAGTTGAACTGGCTGTCGAGCCCTTCATAGAGCTGTGCGATGTGGATGGGGTCGCCGTTGAAGTTCTCCGCAAGAAGGAGCGCGTTCGGGTAGCTCGCTTTGAGCTTCGCGTTGAACTCCATGAAGAAGTTGGCGTCCTTCTTCACGTCGTAAGAATAGTCGCCCTTCGTCGCGCCGACGGCAGTCCCGTCGGAATAGTCGCGCACGATCTGGTTGGAATGGTCGGGATTTTCATTGACCATGTAGATGTGCTTCGCCGCGTCGAGACGGAACCCGTCGAGCCCGAAGCTCATCCAATAGAGGGCGACGTCCAAAATGGCGTCGCGCACCGCCTGATAGTCGAAGTTGAGTTCGGGCATGGAACTGCCGAAGGACGAATAGAAGTAGTAGCCGTTGCTATCCTTGTACCACTGGTTCTTCGCCGCCTCGTCGGTGAGGGAGCTCACATATTGTTCGTTCTGCCAAGTGTAGAAGCTACGGTAGTCGATGACCTTCAAGCTGCCGTCGGGCATCTTCACCGTCTCCTTCTGGAGCTTGGAGCTCTTTACGAACCAAGGGTTGGACGTTGAGGTATGGTTGAGGACGAAGTCCATCAAAACCTTCATGCCCTTTTCGTGCGCCTTGGTGAGGAGTTCGCGGTAGTCGGCAAGGGTGCCGAAGCGGGGATCGACCGTGAAATAGTCCTGAATGTCATACCCGTGGTAGCTGTTCGACTGCTGGAAGGGAGTGAGCCAAAGGGTATCTACGCCGAACTCTTTGAGCTCGTCGAGCTTGCCGATGATCCCGCGCAGGTCGCCCATGCCGTCGTTATTGCTGTCCGCAAACGAGGCGATGAAGATCTGGTAGCCGACGGAGTTGTTCTCCCACCCCGTCGCCACGGACTGTTGGGGATAGAGGTCGCTGTTGCCCTTGTTGGAGATGACGTCGTGCTTGGAGACCGCCGCCCCGGGTTCGAGCCCCGCATAGGGATCGAAGACGACGAAGGACTCGTATGTGGGCGTGCCCGACTGTCCCTCGTTCTGGCGGATGAACCAATGGTAATCTCCCTTGTCGCGTTTTGCGCGGTCGAGCTGGAAGGTGATGTCGCCGCTGTCGTTCACCCAGAAGCCCTGCCCGTTCTCGCGGCTGTCCTTCGAGAACAGCTGAACGCCGATGTAGTTGGTGTTGGAATAGTTGACTTCGCTGTCTTTATGGGTGCGGGAAGCGCTGTCCCAACCGCCGTCGTTCCAAGTCCCGTCGAGATAGATGTCGTACACGGCGCCGCTCTCGTCGATCTTCATGGGGTAGAAAGTCCTGCCCTCGCTCGGAACGGGATTGTATTCCCAGACCCAAAGCCCCCAATCGCCGTAAACGTCGGAAACGATGGGCGTATCGTAGGAATGGGTCGCGGCGTCGTAGTTGCCGTTCGTCGTGCCGTTCTCAGACGCGTCGTGTGCGGCGCGCAGATAGTGCACATAGAGGTGGCGCGCTTCCCCCCAATTCAGGTTCTCTTCATATTCCTCCGCGATGTTCGCCGCGTCGGTCACCTGCCATTTCGCCGTGAGAGTGACGTCCTTCGTGACGGTATCCGTCGCGAAATTCCACTCTTTACTGCCGTCGAACCAGCCCGAGATCTCGTGCCCCTCCCAATAGCTCTCCTGCGGAATGATCGCCGTTTCGCCGCTCATAACGAGCGTCGACGACGGGGTGACCGTTACCCCCGCCGCTTTGGCTTCCGCGCCGACGTCATACGTCACCGTATAATTGAGCGGGTCTTGTTCGGCGGGTTCGGGCGGGAGTTTCTCTTTGCATCCCGCAAGGCACCCGAGTGCGAGAATGAGCGACAATGCAATGTAGCTCAAACTTCTCTTTTTCATGCTTTTTCCTCCTTATTTTTTTCAGGTAAACCGTTTTACCTAATTGCCTAAATAAAACACAAAACGCGCGGAGAAGGCTTTTCTTCCGCTTGATTTTGTGGTCCGAAACTGCAAATTTTTTGTTAATTTTGTACGTCTAATAAGATATTAAACGCACAAAATTTATATATAAAGGAAAGGAACTTTCAAAAATCGGTGTAATTTTGAAAATTTTTCAAAAAAACTTGAAAAAGCTATTGACAGATTGGAACATTTGTAGTATCATAAAAATACAAAGAGCCGCCTAATATCTTATTAGGCGGCTCTTTGCGCAAAAGGAAGCCCGCCGCGGCGCGCCGCGGCGGGCTTCTTTTGTTTGCATGAAATTATCCGTTCACCTGCTCCATCATCTTCCGCTTGTGGTCGAGAAGGGAATGGACGTAGAGCTTTAAGGTGATCACGGGCGAACGGTGCCCCAAGAGTTCGGAGAGCGTTTTATCGTCCATCGCCCGCTCGTTCGCCCGCGTCGCGAAGGTGTGGCGGAGGGCGTGGAACTTTTTATGCGGAATGCCGAGCCTCTTCAAAAGGAGCTGATAGCTCCTCTGAAAGGAGCGCACCCGCACGGTATCGCCGTTTTTATCGGAGATGACATAATTCGACTTGCTCTCTTTTTTCATCTCCGAAAGGAGAAGGAGGAGGCATTTCGGCAAGGGTATGACGCGGCGGGAAGAGTAGGTCTTGGGGCGGTCGATGATCTTGCGATAATTGCCGTTTTCGTCCTTGCCGTCGTGGCAGGTCTTGGAGATCGTCATGATCGCGTTTTCGAAGTCGATGTCGTCCCATTCGAGGGCGAGCAGTTCCCCGATCCTGAGCCCCGTGTGCAGGCAGAGGATGATCCCGTTGAGCTTGTGCCGCGACGCCCTCTTTTGCAGAAGTTTTGCGATCTCGTCTTCGATGCGCTGTTGTTCCGCCTCGGTGAAGCAGACGACCTCGGTATTGGGCGCTTTGGGAAGTTCGAGCTTATCGCCGATGTAACGCTCGGCATAGCCGAGATTGTAGGCGCGGCGCAGAGAATTGCGGAACACGCTGAAAATGAGCCGTATGCTGTTTGCCGAGAGCGGACCGCCCGTGCAGAGATTCCCGTGCTCCAGGAGCCCCGTGATGTATTGCTGGATTTCCGCAACGTCGAGTTCGTCGATCTCACAGTTTCCGAAGTTGGGCGCGAGGCGCAGACGGATCGCGTCTTGATAGGCGCGGTACGTCTTCTCCTTTTCCACGGGCTTCACATAATTTTCCAGCCACAGATCGAGCCATTCTCCGAACTTCATTTTCCACCTCTTATCCTTTGTGTCACTATTGTAGCAGAAATCAAAGAAAAGTTGCAAATGGCAAACCGTTTTACCAAACAAAATTTTTTTCGAAAATTTTTTTGCCTTCAAAAAGCTGAAAAAATGCCCGCAAAAAGGTCGTTTTTCCGAGGCGCATTTGTTACTTGCTACCCATAAACGGGTCTTTGTCCTTGCCCACCCCTCAAGGGGCAGCCGAGAAATAAGGAGCCCCCTCCCCTACCCCTCCCCCGCGCGTTCCGCGCGGGGGAGGGCGAGAATATGCAAGAAGCCTCTCTTAAACCACGCGACTATCGCGTGGTTTTCTTTCAGACAAAAAAGAGAGCAACCGTTTCGGTTGCTCCCTGTTTTGCGGTCGGCAAATTATCTCAGATAGCTTCCTCTTGCCGAGGACTGCACGCGGTACACCTGCAATTCTTCGCCCGTCTGCGCGTCGAGATAGACGAAGTATTCCTCTTCGCCGTAGGTGCAGGCGAACTCGTGCGCGAGCACTTCTTCCCCGTTCAGGGGAATGACGGCAAGGTGTGCGCTGTAAGGCGTGAGCCCTGCGGAGAGCTTTTCCTGTGCTTCCTCGCGGGACATCGAAGAGCCGACGGTGCGCGCGGGATCGCGGTTGAACAGGTAGCCTGCGGCGTCCATGCCGACGACGCGCCCCTTGCTCTCGCACACCCGTACGCGGATGAGCTCGGGATAGATGCGCACGCCGTTCGTTACGGTGACGAAGGTGAGGTCGGCGACCATGCCGCCGTCGGACATCCAGACCGCTTCGACGCCCTCGATGCCGAGCCCGCCCAAGAACTCGCGGGCAATGCCTTCGCACGTGTCGAGGTCGAAGTTCTTCTCCGTGCACTCTTCATAGGTGTCAAAGAAAGCGAGCTTGCCCCCGTTTTTGGTGATCTGGGCGAAAATCTCGTTGCCGCTCTCGTCCTTCAACGTAAAGTTATAGCAGGTCGTTTCCCGTGCGAGCGTCTCGCCCGTGAAGTGCGTCTCCGCGATGTGATAGTTCTCGAAATATTGCTTTGCGAGCTCTTCGGCACGGGTCTCAGAGATCTCTTCCTCGCCCGCAAGTTTGTTCTCCCCGACGTTCCCCTCCTGCGAGAAGGGCGCGTCGACCGTATCTTCGGGCTCGTGAAGGGTGGACTGTCCCATTTCGCCGAACTTCTGCGAAACGGAGCCCTCCTTTCCGCCGATGAATGCCATAAACTCCTTTTCCGTCATATGGGTCGTCATTTCGTTGAGTTCGTGATAGAGACCCGCATTGATATTGTAGAGATATTCCACCGTGTTCTTCTCCCCTTCGGTGAGCGTTCCGCCGCGGTCGAGTTTGGAGAGAAGGGTGCGGCAATAGCTGCCCGTCTTGTTGACGAAGGCGGAGATGTCGGTGCTCGTAACGCTGTCGATGGGCATGCGTTCGAGCGCGCTCTCCATGAGCTCGGTATCGACCAAAATCTCGGTGAGAAGCGTTCTCTGTTCGTTCGTCCCCGAGGAGACGCGGAGCTTGGAGAGGTTTCCGTCCATATCTTCGGACGCTTCCGTGAGTTCGTAGAGAGTAGAACGGTACCCGTTTGCCGTTTCGAGGGTCATATCGTTCATGCGGAATGCGCCCGCGGTGACGATGCTCGAAAGGGCGAGGCAGGCGACTCCGAGGGAGATGACGGCGGCAAGCCACCCGCCGAACCCGGGAGCATGCTTTTTGCGCTCCGTCTTCTGTTCCCGCTTGTGGCGGCGGTCCTGCGCCCTGCGTTCACGCCCCGCTTCGCGCGCTTTCAGCCGCTGTTCGCGCTGTTTTTCGCGGGCGATCGCCCTCTGCCGCTTTAAGGCGATACGCTCCTTCTTTTCCCTTGCGATGCGGGCGCGGCGGTCTGCCTTGCTCTCGTTTCGGAGCATTTCGCGGCGGGCAATGCGTTCCGCACGCTTTTCCACCCGCTTCTCTTTGAGCGCGGCGGCGCGTTCGAGACGCTCCTGCTTGCGGTCTGCCTTTCTCTTGGCGACCGTCTCCTTCTTTTCGAGCTTTTTCTGCTTGATCGCGAGCTTTTTATCGAGTTTTTTCTGTTTGAGTTCTGCCTTTTTCAGCAGTTTTTTCTCCTTCTTTTCCGCCTTTGCCTTGGCGGCGAAGAGCCTCTTTTCGGCAGCGGCGTCTTCCTTTTTCTCCGCGGGAGACTTGCTCTTTGCCGTCTTGCGGGGGGTACTCGTCTGGACCTTGGTCTGCGTCTTCGTCGTTTTCCGCACCGTCTTTTCTGGCGTGCCCCCGTTTGCCGCCTGCGCCGCGGCAGTCTCTTTTTCGAGGCTTTCTACCTTCTTTGCGCCGCTTGAAACATTCTTTCCTGTTTTATTTTCCATATCTCCTCCTTAAATGGCAAAGACGTGCTTGCCGATGACCGTCACCGTCTGGCGGTTGAAGATCCACGCGCTCGTCGCAACGGCGGGGTTGTAGTAATAGAGGCACCCGTAGGTGGGATCCCAGCCGTTCATGGCGTCTTTGGCGGCGTTATAGGCGGTCTGGTTGGGCTCCAAATTGATCTGCCCGTCTGCGACCGCGGTAAACGCGCCCTTTTGGTAGATGACCCCCGCGATCGTGTTGGGGAAGGACGCGCTCCGCACCCTGTTCATGATGACCGCGCCGATCGCGACCTGTCCCGTGTAGCTCTCTCCCCTGCCTTCGGCATAGATCGCCTTCGCCATGAGATAGAGGTCGGACGAGGTATAGCTCGAACTTCCGCTCGACGAGGAACCTGCGTTCGGGCTCTTGCCATCGAGCGCGTTATAAGAGGCGTTCATGCCGAGCGCGGCATAGGTCGACTTGCCGACAATGCCGTCGGCAACAAGACCGTTTTTCTTCTGGAACGCGATGACCGCTTTCTTCGTGGCTGCGCCGAACACGCCGTCTACGCTTCCCGTATAGTATCCCCATTGTTTCAATCTGCGCTGGACTTCCTTGACCTCTCCCCCCGTGCTCCCTTGGCGGAGTACGGCGGTCTCGATGGCGGCAGTCTGCGCCGTATCGGCTGCGCGATCCGCGCGGGTGACCGCATACGCCGCACTTCCTGCGGCGGTCGCGGCGAGCGCAAGCGTCAACGTGCCGATTGCCAAAATCTTTCTCATAATTTCCTCCTATGCACAACTTGCGCGTTTGCGGAAAATTTATGCGGCGCATACAAAAAAACCTCTCTCCCGTCCGAGGGGAAAGAGGCAGAGTTGTTTTATCTCCGATTTTATCCGAGGAGCGAGCGTACCTGTTCTTCCAAAAGGTCGTAGGTCACGGAGTTCTGCAAGGTGAACGCAATGACGCCGTCGCGGTCGAGAATGACCGTCATGGGGAAGGAGCTCCTCCCGCCGAAGCGCAAAAACGCGTTCTGCTCGACCGTATCCTGCAAGAAGGGGGCGGTGTAGCCCGCCCAACCCTTTTCGGAGATGAACGCGGCGACGTCCTCCGTCACGCCCGTGCCGTGCACGAGGGCGACGGCAACGTCGGAAGGATAGCTGTTTGCGAGCCGTTCGAAATAGGGAATTTCCCCGACGCAGGGCGTGCACCATGTCGTCCAGAAATTGACGACGGCGATCTTGCCGCGCATTTCGGAGAGGGTGTATTCTTCGTCCGAGGAGTATTGTTTCAACGTAAAGTCGGGGGCGATCTCCCCCACCCCGTTTCCGAAATGATAGGGAGTAAATTTCGTCTCCGTAACGCCCGCCGCCTCGAACACGGTGCGCGTTCCGCCGTCCCATGTGCGCCAAGAGAGGGAGCAGACGAGCGTCTCGTCCGTACTGCGCAGAACGTACTCCTTCTTCGTCTCTTCGCCGTAGAGGTAGTACTTGGTCTCCCCCTCGGCAAGGCTCACGCGGTAGCTCCCCTCGAGCGTTTCGAGAAGGTAGGGCTCTTCCGCCGTCCCCGCGCCCGCGCGCGGCGAAACTTCGGAAAGTTCGCCCTCTTCCGCCGAGACGGTAAAGAAGACCTCTCCCGCCCCTCCGTTTTTGGAGACGGCAAGGATATGATCGGTCGCGGAAGGCTCGACGGCGACCGTCTCTTCCCGATAGATGAAGTTATAATAGACGAGCGCGCCGCAGAGCACGGCAAGCGCCGCCGCCCATGCCGTAACTTGCAGCCAAAATCCGCGCGAACGCTTCCTCCGCGCCGCAGGGGCGACCGTTTCCGCAACAGGAGCGACGGTCTCTTCAACGGCGGGCGTTTCAACGGGAGCGGGCGTTTCGATGGGGGAGGCCGTTTTGACGGGAGCGGAGAAGGCGGACGAGGTAACGTTTCCTCTCAGGTCGACGGGTTCCGCCGCGGGAGCCGTCTCTACCGCGTTTTTATGTAAAAACAGCTTGCCGCCCTTCCACGAAATGGCTTTCGCGGGGCAGACGTCCATACATTCGCCGCAGTTGATACACTCGTGGTCCCCCACCCGCTTGACGTCCATTTTGCAGTGAGAGATACACAGCCCGCAATCGGTGCACTTGTTCTTGTCGAGCTTGATACCGAGGAGGGCGATCTTGTTGAAGAAGCCGTACAGCGCGCCCAAGGGGCAAAGAAAACGGCAGAAGGCGCGGAAGACGAACACGCACGCGACGCAGATGGCGACGAGCACGCAGAATTTCCATGTGAACAGCGCGCCGAGAGAGGCGAAATAGTCGGCATTTGCGGGGTTGATGAGCAGCCCGATCGCCCCGCCGAGCGTGCCCGCGGGGCAGAGGTATTTGCAGAAGGCGGGAAGCTGCCCGCCGTTCTCGCCCATGAGCCCGTAAATGAGCGGCAACGCCACGACGAACACCGCGAGGATCACATATTTGAGATAGCTCAAAATGCGGGTGTAGCGGCTCTTTTTGAGCTTGGGCGTCTTGATCTTATACAGAAGTTCCTGCCCGAGCCCGACGGGACACAGGAATCCGCAGATCGTACGTCCCAATAAAAGCCCGAACAGAATGAGAATGCCGAGCACATAATAGGGAGCCGCCGTGCCCGACTGCGCGAGGGCGTTCTGGAGCGCGCCCAACGGGCATGCGCCGACCGCTCCCGGGCAGGAATAGCAGTTGAGCCCGGGCACGCACAGATACTTTGTGCCCCCTTTGTAGATACTCCCCGTGAAAAATCCCTTGATGTTGGCGTTGACAAGGAGCGCCGCATACAGCTGGATGAGCCGCCGCTTGGTCGGCTTGTGCCGTTGCCACCAGCTCCCCTGTTTTACGCCCGTCACCCTTTGTTTTTTGCGGGTCGAAACAATTTCCCGCACGACGGTGACGACCGCGCCGAGGAAAAGACACCCGAAGAATACGGAGAGGGCAATGATGATCGCAAGTCTTGTCGTCATAACTCCTCCTCAGCCCACTCCGATACATTCGCGGCAGATGTTAATTGCCTTGACGAGCACGCCGTTCGCGCCGCCGTTGAAAATGCCGAGCCCGAGAAAGACGACGGCGACCGCAAAGAGGGCGCACCGCACGCCCAAGAGAAGGTACTTGTTTTCCAAAACCGCGGAGACTTTTTGCGCGCCTTCCTCCCATTTGGAAGGGGAAACGTTCTTGCCCGCGAGCAATTTGACCTGCGGGAGGAGCTTCTTTGCAAATCCCGCCTCGAACACGGCTTCCCCGATGAGCACAAGAAGCGCCGCGCCCACCCACGGCGTCACGTTTTTGACCATTTGCAAGATCTCCGACGGGAGAATTTCGGGGTCGACGGAAGTGAAGTGTTGCGGCAGGGCGAGATAGACGATACACATACACGCGGCGAGCAAACAGAACGCCGCCGAAAAGACGCGCACCGCAAGGCGGATCTTCTCCATGCGCCGCACCTTCGAAAACGCCGCGGGGTCCTTCCCCTCTTCGGCGCGTCTCCTCAGCCGTGCATAAATTTTTACGTCGTCGCGCGTTCCCTTCCTCTTGGGCGCAACGGGAAAGACGGCATATACCGCTATGCCGAGCACGATCGCGAAAAGCCATAAGAGAACGGGCGCGAGCAGTTCGAGAAGGCGCGCGCCGACTTCCCCGCGGGAATACATGCCTTGGAGCTGCCCGAGCTCTTCCGCCCCCGCATAGTACAGGTCGGCTGCCGAAGCGAGAAAAAGAACGCCCACGGCGAGCGTGAACACGCCGAGAAAGACGGAATATGCAAGTCTTACTTTTGCGTTGCGCTCCATTGCCGCGCCTCCGAAAATGTATATTTATAAACAGTATATAAAAATCGGGAGAGAAAGTCAAGCGAATGGCTCCCCTCCCGATTTGGAAATTTCCGCTCTTTCAGGCAGATACCGTAAAATCGTCGTTGTCGCCGAAAGTCAGCGAAACAGCGACCGTCTTGCCGCCGCGCAGAAGTTCGAATTCCACGGTATCCCCCTTGCGCACTTTGAACATCTCGCAGTCGATCATGTGCCGCCTCGTGATCTCCTTCTTTTCGCCGCCGCCGATCCGCACGGAGAGAAGAATATCCCCCCTCAGCAATTTTCCGAAGGCGACGCCGCGCGTCACCCCGCCGACGACGAGCGTCTCGGATATGCGCGCCGTGCCAGTCTCCGTGAGCGTCGTCTGCCTGCCCGCGACCGTCCACGCAACGCCGAGGTCGGCGCAAAGAAGGGCGTGCGAATCGTTCACCGCACTGTTTTCGAGAATGTTCTGCGCGATCGCACAGGCGAAATTGGCGGGAATGGCATAGCCCACGCCGACGACGCCGCTCTCTTCCGAGCGCGCATTGACGATGCCGATGAGCCGCCCGTACGCGTCGAAGAGCCCGCCGCCCGAGTTGCCGTGGTTGACGGGCGCGTCCGTGCGCATTTCGAGCATGGAGACGCGGACGCTCCCCTTGTGCGATTCGAGGGTCAGGTTGATGTATTCTGCGTCTACGGAGAGAATGCCGCTCACGGCGGAAATCCCCTTTGCCGCGGGGTCGCCGACCGCATAGACCCGTTCCCCGACGACGGCTTCGTCCGAATCGCCGACCGTTGCCGCGACCGCCGCGCTCTTTTTGAGCACTTCGCTCCCCTCGGCTTTGAGAAGGGCGATGTCGTACTCGAAGGAGCCGCCGACGAATTCCGCCTCGATCGCCATGCTGTCCGTCTTTCCCCCATAGAGATAAAGGGAGATGTTGTCGCTGATATAGGGAATGGTTTCCCGTCCCGTGCTGTCGGGAGCGTATACCACATGATAATTGGTGACGATGTACGCGTCTCCCTTTGCCTTGTCGAGAGAGAGGATCACCCCCGAACCGATGCTGTAATAGAGGGCGCTCTGCGAAAGACCCCCTCCCGCGCGTTCGAACAGGGCGTACACCTCCACCGAGGAGAGCAGGGCGGAATTGACGGCAAGGGAGTCGTCTGCGGAGACGCCGAGCTCCTTCAAAAAGTCGAGATAGCTCCCGCCGTAGCCGTCGGAGAGCGCCTCTTCATAGAGAATGCGCTCGTGCGATTTCGTATCCTTGTCCGCAAGAACGATCGTCTCCTCGCCCGTTTCCCGCCTCGCCACCTCGTAGGGGTTGCGTTCGGCGCAACCGCACAGGAAGAGCGCAATGCCTGCGGCGATCGCCGCGGCAAGTAAAAATCCTCTCTTTTTCATCACATTCTCCTTATGTTGCAGGTACTATTATATGCGGCGAAATGTCGGTTTGTCAATCTTTGTGTGAAATTTACATGATTTTTCCAATAATGGAAGCAATCGGAAGTCGTAATACAAAACACCCCCTCAGTCTCGGCTTTGCCTCGACAGCTCCCCCTCAAGGGGGAGCCAAGAGCTTAAACAAGAGCTTAAAGAGGCAATAAAAAGAAAGGACAACAAAATTGCCGTCCCTTCCCTTTTTTGACCTTTTACAGATCGTCTGCGTCCTGAATGGGGTCCTCGTATTCATTATCCGTGCGAATGCCCGTATAGCTTCCGAGGCTGTCCTCTTCGGAGCGCATTTTTGCGCCTTTTTCAAGCGCTTTTCTTTTGCCGCTCATCGTTTAGCCGCAGTTCTTCGTGTTCGAACTCTTCTTGCAGCCGCAACCGCCTTTGCCCGTGGTCTTGTTCTGCGTTTCGGACTGCTTGTTGCTTGCATTCCGCGCCGTGTTCGAACTTTCTTGCTTGTTCTTCATAGATTCTCCTTTTTGAAAGGAAGATGAAGTTCGACTTCGCCTTGCGACGCGCCGCAAAGAGGGCAGATGTTCCACGCCTCTTTGGAGGTGTGCATATAGCCGCACTCGCCGCAAATCCACAGCATCGGCCGTTCTTGTTTGTAGAGGGAGCCGTCCTTGAACGCCTCGTAGAGATATTCGAAGATGATCCGATGGTTTTGTTCCACCTTCGCTACCTGTTCGAATTTGAGCGCGATTTGCGCAAACCCCTCTTCTCTCGCGATTTTTGCGAACCCGGGATAGAGTACTTCCGCTTCGTCCTGTTCGTCTATCGCCGCAAAGTGTAAGTTTTCTTCGAGCGTTCCCGCATGAAAGGGATAGCTTGCGTCAATATGGATATTGTCTTGGCTACCCGCGTATTGCAAGATCGTCTCAAAGAAAACTTTCGCGTGATTGGTCTCGTTCTTTGCGATCGTGCGAATGGTGTCCGCAAGAACTTCGTATCCTTGCTTCATCGCGGCTTTTACCGTGAGTTGGTACCGCATGCCCGCCTGACATTCTCCCGCAAAACCTCTTGCTAAGTTGAGATATGTCCGCGTCTCGGTGAATTCCATGTTTCGTCCTCCCTTCGCCCACTATTTTGGGCAGGAATCGGCGCGGATATACTTGCGGACGTGTGGAAATTTTTAGAACATAAAACCCGCCGCGCCCGCCGAACACTTCGGCGGGCGCCTGATTATGACCTGCCCCCTACCAAGGGGGCGGGTGGCATGGCGCAGCCATGACGGGTGGGGGTAAAATGCGGTGCCCCCTTCCCTACCCTCCCCCCAATATGTTGGGGGGAGGCAAGCGCGGTTGAGATTTCTCGATTCCGCTACGCTCCACTCGAAATGACAGATCAAAAAATGTCATGTCGACCGAAGCGGAGACATCTCTACCTTAGTGTTAAAATAATGGCGATAAAATTTTTCTTGCTATTCCGCCGAAAGTGTGCTATACTGAAACTGCGCCACAACTGAATATGAGATATAAATATATGGCTACAACTAAGGCAAGGTGTATCCTCCTTTCCCGTATATTTATATCTTGGAAAGTTGTGGCGCAACACATCGGGATACTCTCTGCGGGCGTTCCCAATGTGGAGCGTCCTTATTTTTTGCCCGCAAATATTTCAATCCAAAGGAGAAACAGAAATGGAACAAGGCAAAAAGAAGATTTTAAGCGATCTGTATGCGATCCGCGCGACGATGTCTCTTATCGCCGAAAACGACGACAATGCGGACCCCGAACGAGATGAAGTGGATGATTGCAATTACACTATCTCAAATCTGGAAGATGACATCGAGAAAAAGAAAAAAAGCACAAGAAGCGAACTATCTGCTTTTTCTATCGACAAAAGGATGTACGAATTGAATGGAGAGTACAGAGAAGTTGAAGAGCAATACATTCGTGTACAAACAAAATATAACGAACATAGCAGTAGGATAAAAAAGAATTTTATAAGTAAGTTTTTAGTAAGTCGAAAAGATAAAAAAGAGCTTATCCGTTGTCAAAAGGAAATGGAACAATATTCAAATCAGATGGCGCGTATTTCAGCGGAAATAAGAACCCTTACGCGAAGGAGAAATGCTGGCAATTTGTATATTGATTGTAGTCAAGTAACTGTCGCCGAACATGAGATGAGAAACTTTGAAACAGAAGCAAATCATCAAATCGCCGAAATGGAACAGGAAATTTCGATTCATCAAAGCGCAATCCAAGTGATTGCAGAAAAATCGCAGGCGATCATCGATAGCGCAACAAAGGCATATCCGCTCATCGATCTTCGCGATTGGGAAAACGTCGACCTGCTCATCTATTATTTTGAAACGGGTCGCGCCGACGACATGAAAGAGGCATTGCAGCTTGTGGATCGTCAACGGCAAACCGATCAAATCGTAGACGCTCTCGAAATGGCATCCGCGGAGATCTGCAAGACCATTCACTATTCTATGAACCAACTCGGCAACGCCTTGTCGCAATCTTTTAGTATGCTCTCGTCGCAATTGTCACAGCTCTCGTCGCAATTGTCACAACAACACGTTGAGATGTTGAGCGCGATAGAAGAACAGACGGCGGCGCAACAAGCCGCTTCCGAGGCGCAGCTCAAAGAAATCCGTGCGCAAACGGCGGCACAAGTGACGTCGCAAGAGATGAATCGCGCCCTGCTTGCAAAAATCTCCGAGTCGAGCTCAGACCTTGCCGAACAAATGCGCCGCCAAATGCGCGAAGTCCACGGGATTCTCGTATAAGGATTCCTCCCCCGTTGCCAACGAGTAGGGGTGGGCGCCTGATTATGACCTGCCCCCTACCAAGGGGGCGGGTGGCATGGCGCAGCCATGACGGGTGGGGGTAAAATGC
>CANRCY010000018.1 GCA_947629225.1 uncultured Clostridia bacterium
GCAATAATTGCGGTATGTGCGCTTGCTGTTCCCGCTCGCAGTAGAGGAATATCCGCTCATCGAGCTTCCGCAGGCTTTGCAGAACAGTTTGCCCGTGAGGACATAGTTGCTTGCGTCCATGTGCGGACGGCACTCGCATTTTCGTTGATCGAGGATCTTCTGTACCTTGTCGAACAACTTTCTGTCCACGATCGGGTCAATGAGATTCTCCATACGCACTTCGTCAACGTGTTCGAGAAGGACACGACGCTTCTTCTTTTTGCCGCCTTCGCGGTTATAGATATAAGTACCGCAGTACTTCTCGTTTCGGAGCAGTGCGTTGAGAGAGGAATAGCTGAATTTTTCTCCGTTTCTTGTAGTATAGCCGAGCGTTGTCAGCTTTTTGATGACGCTCTGATAGCTTTTGCCCGCGGCGATCATTTCAAACATGGTCTTAACGGCGGGAGCTTCGTTTTCATCGATGTAGTAGTGCCTGTCCACGACTTTCAAGCCGTACGGCGCGATTCCGCCGACCACCTTTCCCTGTTTTGCGATGTTACAATCCGTTTTAATAACGTCACTTGCAACGCGGCGGGCATGGAATTGGTTTTGTGCGAGTAAAATACTTCGCATAAATTCGCCCTCTGCGGTGTCGGCGTTATTCACGTCGTCGCCAGCAATAAGAGTACAGTGGTAATATTTTAGAAGTTTGATTGTCGTTGCGGCATCCGCTAAATCGCGTGCCAAACGGTCGAGTTTCATCACGACCACGACGTCGATCTCGCCGCGTTCCGCGCTTTCAATCATTTTGCAATATTCGGTTCGATTCTCCGAAAACATTCCGCTTCTGTTATCCTCTTGATAAATCTTTTTGAGGTCGAGCAGCGTATTGTATCGGGAAATGAACTCCTCGCATTGAGCGATCTGTGTCGCGAGAGATGTTTGTTTTACATCTTCGGCACTTTTTCTCGCGTAGATGACCGCGCGGAGCTTCTTATCTCCGTGTGCGTTTCGTCAATAGATTAAGCTGACGTTTTAAGGCTTCAATTTCCTGTTTGTCAAGATCACGCATTTTCGTCTCCTTTGCCGCTTTCTTGTCTCTTTGACAAGAGGTCGGCGATCAAGCGATCAAACTTTTCTCGCGTTTCTTCGGAGAAAGCACCGATATCCACATGGGGGAGAACGATATCTCCCTTTTTGTGTTTCAAATCTTCCAATGAGCATTGAATGGAATTTGTCATTCGTCACCTCGGAAGATTTCATTGATTGCTTCCTCGTCATCCACGGAATAAGTACTGATCGGTGCGCCTTTCGGGGCAGAGGGAGTCTCCGCTTGAAGCGGAGGATGTACATCATCCCAAACGGGAGAATAATCGATCCCGTCGCGGAAGCAGAAATGAATACAGCGAACGCCATTGGATTTGCAATCGTAGCGTCCTGTATCGCACACGGTCAATCCACGTTCTTTCCAACGTTTCTTGATCGTCATGATCTCGCAGAGTCCCGCTTTTTTTAATGCGTTTTCTACTTGCGAAGTCAGGATGAATGCGTCGTAAGGACCACGAATTGTTCCGTACATGATTCCGCTTGCACCATGAAAATAGGTGTACTGACGGTTTCCGTGATCATCAAGCCAATCGAAATGAGCGCGGTTTTCCAAAATGAAATTGCGCATAATCATTTCGCCCTTTACAGAGATGTCGCGTTCGGCGACATTCTCCTGTTCGGGGGCAAGCATGATCGTCAGCAATGCGTCCGCGTCAAGTTTCAGTGCGAAGAAGTCGTTCATGAGTTTCACCGTAAGGTGAATCGCGGCGTACTTCTCACCGAGACGATCCGAAAGTGTGTCGCGGATCGTCATGATTTCACGCACACGGTTTCTTGACTGCTGATAGAGTTCAAACAGAACGTCTGGTTCGAGCTTGCCTACATAGTCGGCAAACTCATAGCCTGTAAAGCCATAGTGCTTTCGGACTGTACGCTTGATAAGCTCTGCCGTCTCGGCGTCTGGCGTCCAAGTGATGCCCTGTGTCTGTAACACGCGGACATTCTGTCCTTGGGTCGCGTTTCCGTTTTCAAGGATCGGCGTTTCGCTCGATATTGCGATAAGTCCGCTCCAATTTCCGCGGGTTTCCCTTTTTGTACCGTCTGAATTGCAACGTGCTTTTTCTTCGCCCGTTGCCAACGTGTAAATCAGGGAATGTAGGTCTAAACGGTCGTTCGCAGTCGTATCGTCGAGAGCGATCGGAAGTCCGTTTATGCCTTCCAAGCCCGCATAAATTGCGTTTGTGGTCGCAAAGAAGGGGTGTATTAAGCCCTCTCCGTTTGTGACTGTCGGACAGCCGAACGCACTCACGAGGAGTTCTTCGGCGGTGGTTTTTCCCGTACTTGACGCCCCGCAGAGGTTGACGATCACCGTGCGGAGATCGGGTACTTTGTCTTGCAATCGTGATATGACGGGTGCAGCATAGCCGAGCGTCATAGCAAGGGCAAGCGTCGGAACGGGATAAACCGTATTGCGGAGGAAATCTTTGTAGACTTTCTCGTCGCCGCTTCTGAATCTAAAACCTGTGCGATCCGACTGTGAAACGGAATTATTGACGCTGTTCTGGTCGCGCAAGAAGATCTCTTTTTCACCGATGACCGCCCAACCGAGATTATGATGTGTCAACTTGATTTTATGACTTGCTTTGCAAACTCTGTACTGTTCATACAGATAATCGTTGATACAATCTCTGTAACGCGGGTCTACCACGACGCGGTTTTTACTCAATGTTAAGAGAATAGAATCTCTCTCATAGAGAGCCTTCGAGTCCATAGTGAATGTCCACGAATCCAAACCGTGATCGTTTACGGATATATAGAGTTGATCTGCTGCGCACCTATCTAACGCGCGGACGATATACTCTACTTTGAAAGCGGGAGAAATATCCGCTATTAAATTTTTTACGGACTGATAATCAAGCTGTCCGTGAGCTTAAATTAAGAATGATAGACATCTATCACCCCCTAAAATTTTTAGTAGGAGCGGAGAATAATCCGATCCCCCATACATATTTACCACAGCCCCATTGTCCTTAAACATATTTCCCCAAAAAAAGCAGTCGCGTGAACGACTGCTGTACTTTCATGCTGATTCCGTATTCGGCACGGAATCCGTGCTTGCCACAAAGCGGCAGAGTTTTTCGGGGATCTTTTTATTTTCGATGAAGTGTTTGAATCCCACGCCGACGCGAACGAGAACGCGGGTCTTTGCGGGGAGAGAATAGGTTTTGCCGTTGAGGGGGCTTGTCCAACTTTTTTTGCCCTCGAAGAATCTGCCCTCTATGGTGAGATAGTTCTTTTTGATAACTTTATATCCCATTTTCACATATTCCATGGTGAGTTTTTGTTCTTCCTCGATGATCCCGATAACGTCGGTGAGTTTGAGATTGAGCCGTTGGGATATGAGTCGCGCAAAGGTCATTTGGTCTATCGTCTTAACGGTCAATCGCTTGGTGGTGCTTTTTGCATTTTTCTTTTCGGTTTTCTTTGTCATGAATGTACTCCTTTTTGTGATAAAATTTTCGTTCGTTTGGGTCTCGAATTGTCGTTCCGTTCCCGTTTGCCGCGGGCGGTGCGCAGTTCCCTCTCTCGGCACGGGAAACATACCCACGCTGCACGAGACGGGTGGGGGGATTCTCCCCGTATTGGGTGAGGGAGACGTGGCAAGTAGGGCTATTTTTCGGTGCAGAGCGGAACACGCTGAAAGCATACGATCCCGTTTCCCGCGTCGTCCGTGATATACACCGTTTTCAGCCACGTTTCATTCCCCGCTTCGATTCGCTCCCGAAGTTCGGGAACAAGCTCGCGGAGATGTTAGTGTTCCTCGGCAATACACAGTTCTTGTTCCGATTCGGGAACGATGACCGTACTACCCGTTTCCCCGCAGGAAAGGAGTTGTTCGAGCTGATATAGCGCAAACAAGATCTCTTTTACGACGAGGGGGTGATATGCTTCGGTGACGAGGGACGGCAATGCTTCGATCAATGAGTGATAAGTTTTCAAAATTTCCTCCCGTAAGTTTTTCGGAATATGAAAGGAGACCGACTTTTTGCCGATCTCCTTTTCCCCTTTGGCTCTCTATCCAAGATGATAATATATGAGTAGTCAGATTCCTTTTTTATTGAAGTTCTTCATAGAGCAGAATACCCGTTAAATCTATGTCATAGATGTTTTGCAATGTTTTGAAGAATATTTCATTTTCTCGTTTTGTTGCAAAACGTTCGACTGGATTTTGCGAATCGCCCAAAAAGAAGTCAAGGATATTTCTTTGAATTTCTTCTTTTTCGTTTTCCGTAAGATGTACCGTATGGGTTTGTTTGATGATCGATGTGTATTTTTCAATTAAGTCCATAGAGTTCTCCTTTGATATTTGAGCCAAAAGGGAAAGAGCTGTTTACCACACGGTGGGGACGCCGTGTTCGTCGTAGTACCAATGCTGACCGTCGTAGTTCGGCTGGGCACTGTAATAATAGCGGTTGGCTCGATCAAGTTCATTTCCCCGTCCATCTTCCATATAGATCCGAGACCATTGTTCCGCCGTTCCTTTATAATATACCGATGAGCATACATAGAACGCCCGCATACCTACATAGGTTAAACTTTCGGGAATTACAATGTATTTAAGACTTTCGCACCGCTCGAACGCCCAGTCTCCGATTGACGTTACACCGTCTGGCAAGATAATGCTTTCAAGATTCGAACAATTCGAGAATGCATACTCTCCGATAGCGGTTACATTCTTCGGGATGGTGATATTTACAAGGCTTGTGCAACCATAAAAACAGTCGATTTTGGTTACGCCGCTTCCGATTTTGACTGTTGCAAGGCTTGAACAAGAACTGAACGCGCCCCCACCAATTTCCGTCACGCTGTCGGGGATCACAATGCTTTCAAGATTTTTGCAATCGCTAAACGCGCTCTTTCCGATCGAAGTTACACTATCGGGAATAGGAATGCTTTCAAGCGAACCGCAATGATTAAACGCATAATCTCCGATTGTAGTCAAGCGGCTCTCGTCACCGATCTCAACTGTGACAAGACTCGAACAGGTAACGAACGCGCTCTCTCCAATTTCCGTCACGCTGTTGGAAATCACAACGCTTTTAAGATTTTGGCATATCGCGAATGCCCTACTCCCAATCGAAGTTACGCCCTCTTTCAATATGACATTTATGATGTAAGAAGAAGAGTAAGAGGAAGAGAGAAAAGAAGGCTGGAAAGCTTCGTTGGGAATATGTCCCCCCGTCACGGTGACGTTTTTCAGCGCGGAAGGGATATAATCGTTCATCGATCCCGAATAAGAAGTGGGGCAGAAAATGTACCCGAACGGCTGTTGGTCGGGATCGGCAGAGGTCTTTTTCGAGCCTCCTACAAAGGGGACTGTCATGCTCACAAGGCTCGAACAGCCGTGGAACGCGCCCATGCCGAGCATAGTAATGCTGTCGGGGATCACGATTGCCGTGAGGAACGATTTATCGTTGAATGCTCTTGTCGAGATGTTCGATACGGGGTGTCCTTCCCAAGTTTCGGGGATCACGACGTCGGCGTCCGTACCCGTATAGCTCGTTACGGTTTGGCTGTTCCCCATTAAGGAGTATTGCAAGCCGTCTGTGCCGTAAGCCCACTTTGCGTAAAGGTCGAGTTCGGTGTGTCCGCCGACTTCGATTCTTTCGATCGGCTCGGAGAGGGCGTCGTCTGTGAACCAACCGAGGAACGTATAGTGCAGGCGAGACGCTTTCTCAAAGGTGAAGTCCGATTCGACGTTGTAGGTGGCGGGATTGTTTGCTCCGTTCTTTTCGCCCTCATTCAGGTGATAACGGATCTCAAATTCAACGGGAGTCCACTTTGCATAGAGGTTAAGCTCGCCGAAGCTGCCGAGAACGATCTCCTTGATTTGTTCAAAGTAATATGCGTCCTTATACCACCCGTCGAACGTATAGTACTCTCTCGTGGGATCTTCGAGGTGAATAGTCTTTGTCTCGACGGTATAGTTTTTGGGATTCTTCGGGCTGTTTGCGCCGCCTTCGGTGAAGTAGTTGATTTCATAGACGGTAGGCGTCCAATGTGCATAGAGGTTTCTGCTTCCGTGCGAACCGAGGTCGATCTGTTCCACCTTTTCGCCGCCGCTCCTGCTCGTGTACCAACCGAGGAAAGTGTAGTGGTCTTTCGTGGCTTCTTCCAAGTAGATCGTTTGCGTCTCTACATTGTACGTTTTGGGATTCCGCCCACTGTCATTTCCGCCGTCGAGGTAATAGTTGATCGTGTAGTCGATCGGCGTCCACTTGGCATAGAGATTGAGTTCGCCGAAAGAACCGAGCGTGATCTCTCTGATCTGCGTGCGGAAGCTGTTCTCTGTAAACCAACCGTCAAAGGAATAGTACTCTCTTGTCGGAGACGCAAGGGTGATCGTTTTGGTCTCTATGTCGTATGTTCGAGGATTGGCTTTGTTGTCCGTGCCGTTGTTCAGATGATAGTGAATGTCATAGGTAATGACCTTCCATTTGGCGTACAATTCCAAGTTCCCCGTCATGTTTTGCGTGATTTCGGTGATCTGCGTATGGAATCCCGCGTCTTTGTACCACCCTTCGAAGGTATAGCCGTCTCTCGTTGCGTCGCCGAAGCTGTACTCCGTGGTAATGTTGTAGGTCTTTGGATTGTCGGTATGATTATTCCCGCCGCTCAAATAGTAGGTGATCTCATACTCCGTCATCTCCCATTTGGCATAAAGGTTGAGATCGCCCGTAGAACCCCTCGTAATTTCTCTGATCCGTTCTCCTTGAAGCGAGTCTTTGAACCAACCGAGGAAGGTGTAGCCGTTTTTCGTCGGAGCGGCAAGGATGATCGTCTCGCTCGTAATATCGTAATTTTCGGGGTTGAAGTCGCTATTCTTGCCGTTGTCGAGATAGTAACGGATCTGATACGAAATGGGGGTCTCCACCGCGTTCACCGTTATGTCTTGGGTGACGCAGGAGAGGTCTTTTTCTTCCCAAGCTACTTTATAGCCCTTGACTTCAACGGGAACGGGAGTTTGCCGCGTATCGAACGCCGCCAGATCGAGGACTTCGAATTGCTTGTCGGGTTGATTTTTCTGCTTGAAAGTCACCGTGTGTTTTTCGCGGGTGATCGTGACGGTGAGGGTGTTTCCCGTCGTGAGTTTGTAATTCTCGTGTTCTTCAATGGTCGCCCGTACCGTGTATTCGCCCATGTCGATCATATCGCCCGAATAGGTGATGTTGAATTGAACGTTGTCGCCACCCACGAGGTTGGTCGCCCGCACGGAATAGTTCTTGTGCGGTTTTCCGTCGTACTTGATCGTGCTGTCGCCGATGAAAACCACAGTGAGTTCCAGCTTCTCTATGGTGAGCGTCGCCTGTTTGTCGTCGATCTCATGGTAGTTTTGGCTGTCGCCCGTAAAGTGCGCTTTTACGGGGTATATGCCCGCGTTCTTCTTGCCGTTGCCCTCATAGGTGACGTTTACTTCCTTGGGAAGTACCCCCTTGATTTTGAGGGAGTGTTCGCTTCCGTCATAGGGAAGTGTTTCGCTCTCAAAGGTGACCCCCTTCATGTCATAAGTCGCCTTTTCAATGGTAAGCGTCGCCTGTCTGTCGTCGATCTCATGGTAGTTTTGGCTGTCGCCCGTAAAGTGCGCTGTGATAACGTGTTCACCCGCCGTGATCGCTTCGTTCCCGTCATAGGTCGCAGTTACGCCTTGGGGAAGATTCGTCGCAAGGATCGAGTGCTTCTCGCCATTGTAGGTCACCGTGTCATCTTCGAATTTGACTTTTGTCATGTCATAGGTCGCTTTCTCTATGGTAAGCGTGGCGGTCATTTCCGAGAGCGGTTCATAGTTGTTCCCCGTATCGAAGATCGCCTTGACTTGATAAGAACCTGCGTTGGTTTGGTCGTTGTTTTCATAGCGGACAGTTACTTCGTCGGGAAGTACTCCCTCGATTTTGAGGGAGTGTTCGCTTCCGTCATAGGGGTAGGTCGCGTCCTTGAACGTGATCCCCGTAATGACCGCCTTCGTAATTTTCAGCATTGCCTTCTTATCGGGGATCGGTTCATAGTTTTGGCTGTCGCCCGTGAAGTGTGCTGTGACTTCGTAATCGCCCGCCGCGGTTTTGCCGTTATTCTCGTATGTAACGTTCACGTTTTCGGGAAGTTTGCCCTCGACTTTGAGGGAGTGTTCGCTTCCGTCATAGGGGACTGTCAAGCCTTCGAAAGTTACGCTATCCATGTCATAGGTCGCTTTCTCAATGGTAAGCGTTGCCTGTCTGTCGGCGATCGGCTTGTAATTGGTTTCGTCACCCTTGAAATGCGCGATAACGGTATATATGCCCACAGTAGTCTTGCCGTTTCCCTCATAGGTCACGGTTACGCCGTCGGGGAGATTCGTCGCAAAGATAGAATGTTCTTCGCTGTCATAGGTCACCGTGTCATCTTCGAATTTGACGTTCGTCATGTCATAGACCTTTTTCTCGGTTTGAGACGGATCGTCGGGTGTATCGGGAACATCGGGCGTATCTGGTGTATCGGGAACATCGGGAACATCGGGCGTATCTGGCGTATCGGGATCATCGGGTACGTCGGGCGTATCGGGAGTATCGGGATCGTCGGGAGTGCTGTTTTCCGTGTAGCCGCAAACAGAGCAGACGCCGTTTTCAAACGTGTGCTTTGCCTTGCCGCTGACCTCGTCGGTGTCGCCGCAGGTCGCTTTATGCCAATGATATTCGGAGTTCTGCGTCCATGCGTCCGCGTAGGTGTGCTGGTGTGCATTGCCAATGTCACAGGCGGAGAACGCCGCCATGGAACACAGCGCAAGCATAGCGATGAGAATGATGAGGAACTTTTTTTTCAGGTTCATAATTTTACCTCCGTTTCCAATTTTGAAAGGCGCATTTTTTGTGCGCCGAAAAGTACGTCGATTAGTATGAAAGACGCTCTTTTTTGGGGAGGAAAGGGCGTCTTTCAGTGGGAATTTTTCATTTTTTTCTATCTAAACCCTTGCTTTATGAATGGGTTCGTGATATAATATTTAGCAGAAAGTGCGTCGGTCATACTAAACGGCGCTCTTTTTTTGTGCGCCGAATCCGAGCGATTTTGCAAGGTGATCCATCATCTTCCGTTTCGTCTCCATGAGGGAGTGTGCATAGCGGTTCAGGGTGACCGCAGGGGACTTGTGTCCCATGATTTCGGAAAGGGTCTTGATGTCCATTCCGCACTCCAATGCCCTTGTCGCAAAGGTGTGCCGCAGAACATGAAAGTTTCGGTATTTCACCCCCGCCCGTTTCAGGACTTTCGCATAGGTCGTTTGATAGGAACGGTTCGTCACCCGTCCGCCCTTGTTGGTCGTGATGACGTACTCGCTCTTGCTCTTGCGGTATATCCGCTTCAATTCCTGCATAACGGGTTTCGGTACGGGAATGACGCGCACCGAGCTTTCTGTTTTCGGTCGCGAGATGTGGATCGTATATTTCCCGTCTGTTCCCTTGTAAAACGCACTTGTCTTGTCTACCGTAAGGGTGGAAGCGGTGAAGTCGATATCTTTCCAAGTCAGCGCGAGCAGTTCGCCGAGCCGCAGTCCCGTATAAAGGCACAAGACGATCCCGAAGTGGTTTGCCTTTCCGTCCTTTGCAACGGTCTGTTCGATCTTCCGCTGTTCATCTTTGCGAAAGGCTTCCACGGGCTTCTCGTTGAAGCGGAGAAGGGGGACACTTTCGGGAGAGAGAACGTCGAGTTGCTTTTCCTCTCTTCCGTAGAGCAAAGCACCGCGCAGAATGGACATGATGTTCTTCACGGTGTTATTGGCGAGAGGTCGCCCCGTGATACTGTTTCCGTCCGTGAGCTTTTGCCTTTGGAAGCTCTGTAAGGCAGAGCTTGTGAGCTGTTCGAGGGGAACGTTGCCGATCGCGGGGACGATCTGCGTTCGTATAAGGTCTGCATAGCGCATAAAAGTACGCTGTTTCAGGGAATAGACCTGTTTTTCCCTCATCCAGATGTCAAGTAGTTCGTTGACTGTCATTCGTTACCTCCGAGTCATATATCTATTGTAGCGTCTGACGTTCGTTTTTTCCAACCGATGTATTTCTTTTACGAGCGAACATAAACGATGTTCGGAGAAGTGGAAGAGGATACGGTCGCGGGAATCGGTAAAGGCTTCAAAAGCTCGTTCCGCTTCCCGTTCGGGTCTTTGATAGGTAATGACATATCGCAGCCCATAACCAAATTCTCGCATACGGAACAATTCATTGAGGGGTTCTTCCCACCCATAGAGAACATTCCCAGAAGAATATAACAGGAAGATCGAGCGGGTCTTTTTGCCGTTATATTTCTGTACATAGCGCATTACGCTTTTGAGATACTGCAACCCCGCGCCGAGGTTGGGGTTTCCCTCCGCCACGATCCGTTGACGGGGATAGAGATTGCAAGCCCTGTCGCGGTAGCCAATGATGAACAGCTCGGTGTTCTGTTTCAAATAGGATAAAGCCCGTGCGGTCTTTGTGACAGTCGCTTGCAGTTTGTCTCTGTGACGTCTCATGAAAACGGATGCGTCTGTGAGGATATAGATATTTGTCTTTTCGTTCATGATTTCTCCTTAAAGTAAAAAGCCCGCAGGGGTGTCTGCGGGCGTGATGAGATAGGTCATCTTCGTTTGATTTCCCTTCTCAAAGTCTGAAATATGCGAGCTTCTCTTTGTCTGATCGCTTCTTGGGTCGCTTTGAACTCGGCGGCAATTTCTTTCAAGGTGTACTGCCTTTCCTGTTCAATGCCGTATCGTTTGAGAATGATCGTCTTGTCGCTGACGGACAGTCTCTCGACGGCGCATTTGACTTTGCTGATTTTGTCTTGTTCTATAAGTTCATCTTCTTTTAAGCCCAAAAGATATTGGGTCAATCGTTTCCAATCGTTCATGATTTTCTCCTGATAATAAAAATCGCAGGAAATCCTGCGGTAAAGTGTAGGACAGCGGTGTTCAGATCCCGCCCGCCCCCTGATCGTTTTTTTGTATTTTGTGATAGTGTGAGCCGCAACCATGCGGTTACCCCTTGCGGGGAGTGTCCTCTTAAAACTTGGGGAATACGGGGAATTTGGGGAAGTCGGGGAGACAGATCCGAGACGACACGCCGAGTTGACGACGCCGATTCTTCCGATTTTTTGGGGGTGAAAGCCGTGTTAAGGATAGGCGCGTTAGGGGAAGTCCGAATTTCGGTGCAATTCGTTCCGATGGGTGACCTTGATGATTCAGGGGTCTGACCCTTTCCCCAGTTTCCCCAAATTCCCCGATTTTCGGGAGAGGAGAGACCGATTTCAGGGAGATTTTTGAAGAACACTCCTGAAAGTACAGGGTCACAGCCTTGTCCGAAAGCGAAAACAGACCCCTGACGAGATAGGGGTTTTCCATGCAAATATGAAGAAACACACTCCCAAGCCCTGCCGTTTGACAGTTTGGAAGTGTGTTTGCTTGGTGGAGATAACGAGATTCGAACTCGTGACCTCTGCGTTGCGAACGCAGCGCTCTACCAACTGAGCCATATCCCCAAGTTTTTGAATGACCCACCCTCCTTAGTCCCCCTCCGAGGAGGGGGTTCTTTTGGAGATAGGGCTCCCAAAAAGATTTCGAAGCAAGATTTTTGGAAGAGAAGCAACCTGCGCCCTTCAAATTACTTTGAGGGCTCCCAAAAAGATTGCGAAGCAAGATTTTTTGGGAAGAGGAGCGGCAAGCGGATAAAGGATGCGAAGCACCGACAGGTGGTTCGCTCGAAACTCCGCTTTGCCGCGACGTGGTGGTGGGAACAACAGGGCTCGAACCTGTGACCTCACGCATGTGAAGCGTGCGCTCTAACCAACTGAGCTATGCTCCCGAAAAGCATTTTTTATTTTACATGCTTTTTTTGATTCTGTCAACCGTTTTTGGATAGAAATTTCGTCTTTTATCAACTCCTGCGATAGACGCTCTCGCCGTTTGCGTCGACACCGACGACGAGCGGACACTCTTCGATCTCCATTTCGTAGATCGCTTCGCTCAAAAGGTCGGGGAAGGCAACGCACCTCATTTTCTTGACGGCATTTCCGTATGTCGCGCCCGCGCCGCCGATCGCCGCAAAATAAATTTTTTTATGCCGTTTGAGCGCGGCGACCGTCTCTTCTCCCGGCTCTCCCTTGCCGATCATTCCCCCCAACCCCAAATCGAGCAAGCGCGGGGCATAGGGGTCCATTCTTGCGGAAGTAGTTGGTCCGCAACTGCCGCAAGCCTTTCCCGCGGGCGCGGGACAGGGACCCGCATAATAGATCACGGCGTTTTCTATGGGGAAGGGGAGAGATTCACCTCTGTCCAAACATTCGAACATGCGCTTGTGCGCGCAGTCGCGCGCGGTGTAGACTTTGCCCGAGAGCAAAACCGCGTCGCCCGCATGCAAGATAGCGACCTCTGCGGGGGAGAGAGGAAGGGTGAGCCGCTTCATTCCAGCACCTCCTTTTCGCAACGGACGCAGTGGCATTGGATGTTGACGGCGACGGGAAGCCCTGCAATGTGCGTAGGGGCGACTTCGCAGCTCACGCCGAGCGCGGTTACCTTCCCGCCGAACCCCTGCGCGCCGATTCCGAGCGCATTGATTCGTGCGAGGGCTTCTTCCTCAATACGGGCGACGTCCGCGCGGGGATTTCTGCTCCCGACTTCCCGCAAGAGGGCTTTCTTTGCAAGCAGGGCGCAACCGTCGAAACTGCTCCCTACGCCCACGCCGACATACATGGGAGGACAGGGACGCGACCCCGCCTTTTTGACTGTTTCCGTAATAAAGGAGAGGATTCCCTCTTCTCCTTCGGCGGGAGTGAGCATTTTGAGCGCGCTCATGTTTTCGCTCCCGAATCCTTTCGGAAGAAATGTGACCGAAATTTTGTCTCCTTCGACGATCTCCGTGTGCAGGTGGGCGGGCGTATTGTCTCCCGTGTTGCGGCGGGAAAGGGGATCGCAAATGCTCTTGCGGAAAAAGCCGTCCGCATAGGCGTGCCGCACGCCGTCGTTCACGGCTTCGGCAAGCGGAGCTCCCACGAGAGAGACTTCTTGCCCGAGTTCGAGAAAGACGACCGCCATGCCCGTATCCTGACAGACGGGCATCTGTTCGCGAAGGGCGCACCTCTCGTTTTCGAGAATGCACGAGAGCGCAAATTCGGCGGCTCCCGTCTCCTTTTTTTGGGTTTCGGCGAGCGCGGCGCGGCAACTCTGCGTGAGTGTGCGGCACGCCTTTGTCGCAAGGCGGTAGACGCAAGCGGAGACCTCTTGGGTATCGATAATCCTCATAGTTTCATTATAAAAAGATTTTTTCGCAAAAGCAAGTTTTTTGTTTGATGAACCTGCGAATTTTTGATATAATGGCGGCATGGAAGAAAGCGCTGAGCAAAAACGGGAGCAATTTTGCGCCAAACGGCTTCAAGAAAGCGGCGTCGCATACTCGGCGTCCGCCGTTTTGGGCGTACTTCTCTCCTTTTTGCTCTCCGCGGTCGCGGTGGCTGTTTCGGGAGAGAACTACGCCAAGCAAAATTGGTATCTCTACTGCGCCTATTCGGTCGCCCAGATCGCGTTTGCCGTTTCCGCCGCGATCTATTTCGTCCGCAGTAAGATGCCCGTGAAATCCATGTTTGGGAAGTGCAGTCCGAAATATTTTGCGCTCGCGTTTTTGTTACAGTTCGGGCTGCTGTTTTCTCTCTCCGAGCTGAACAGCTACTTCACCCTTTTTCTCGAAAAACTCGGCTATGTAAGCGAGGGCACGCCCGTTCCCGATTTGAGCGGGTGGGGGATCTTGCCCGCGATCGTTGTCATCGCGGCGCTCCCCGCTGTGTTCGAAGAGACGGTTTTCCGCGGCATTCTCGCAAAAAGCATGCATGAATGCGGATGGGGGCTTGCCGCCTCCGCGCTCGTTTCGGGCGCGCTTTTTGCCCTTTTCCACGGCTCGCCCGAACAGACGATCTACCAATTTCTCTGCGGCGTCTGTTTCGCCCTGATCGCCCTTCGGGCGGGGAGCATTCTTCCCACGATGCTCGCCCATTTTGCCAACAATGCGGTCATTCTGACCTTTTCCCGTTTCGGGTACGACGAACTCTCTTCGCTCCCCTTCGGGTGGTATCTCGCGCTTGTCATCACTTCTGCCGTCTGTTTGATCGGCTCCCTTGTCTATCTCATCTTTTTCGACAAGAGGGGGAATCGGAAGGGCGGCGTCAAAGAGGGCGGAAGGTTCTTCCTCGCCGCGGGGGTCGGGATCCTCATCTGCGCCATAGAGTGGATCGCAGTGCTTATTATGGGGTTTTTCCATGGTTAAAGTGAATATTGTATGCGTCGGAAAACTCAAAGAGGGGTATCTCCGCGAGGCGTGCGCGGAGTATTTGAAACGGCTTTCCCGCTTTTGCAAGACGGAAGTGAAAGAACTGCCAGAAAGTACGCTGAAAGAAGAGGGGGAGAGCATTCTCCGCGCTTGCAGAGGGCACACGATCGCGCTCGCGGTGGAGGGGAAGGGGTGCTCTTCCGAGGCGTTCGCCGCAAAGCTCAAAGCGCTATGCGACCGCGGCGAGGAGATCACCTTTCTCATCGGCTCTTCGTGCGGGCTGGACGCTTCTGTAAAAGCCGCGGCAAACGAACTGCTCTCCTTTTCGGAAATGACTTTTCCCCACCAACTCATGCGCGTCATTTTGCTCGAACAGGTCTATCGCGCCTTTATGATCAACGGGGGAGGGGAATACCACAAATAGTGTTCACGAAAAATCTTTTGCTTCGCAAAATCTTTTTCCGTGAGGAAACGTGCGCGGACGGTTTAACTTGCCTGTCCTCTTATTCGCTTTGACGGACAAGAAGCCGCAGGTATGCGGCAAATTGGGGGCGCTTATGGAAAAGCGTGGTTTTCCAACGCGCAGGGGATTATATTCGCGAAAAATCTTGCTATGCAATTTTTTTCGCGAGGAAACTTGCGTTGGCGGTTTAACTTTGCTGTCATCTCATTCGTTTCATCGGTCAATAAGGCAAAAATAATTGCCAAATTGTGTCGCCCTACTTCGCCTGTGGCTTGTGCCGCGCTTAGAGAATCAGAACTGCGCGCGGGGCGGTGGAAGTGAATTCCGCCTAAGGCACATTTCTAAATGTTATGTCGAGCGTAGTCGAGACATCTCTACCGCATTATAATAAGGCGAGATTTCTCCACTCCGCCTGCGGCTTCGGTCGAAATGACAAGTTAGGGAATGTGCGGGGCGCAGCCCCC
>CANRCY010000019.1 GCA_947629225.1 uncultured Clostridia bacterium
TCGCTGTTGAGGCCTCCCATGACACCCGCAAGGGCGACGGGACGCTCGCCGTCGCAGATGAGAAGGTTCTCGGGGTGGAGAGAAAATTCCTTCTCGTCGAGGGTGACGATCTTCTCCCCCTCTTCGGCGCAACGGACGACGATCTTGTCGCCGTGCAGATATTTTCTGTCGAACGCGTGCATGGGCTGCCCGACTTCGAGCAGGACATAGTTGGTGATATCGACGACGTTGTTCACCGAGCGCAGCCCCATGAGGGCGAGACGGCGGCGGAGCCACTGCGGGCTCTTGCCGATCTTTACCCCCTTGACATAGCTCCCCCGATAGACGGGGCAGAGCTTGGGCTCTTTTACCTCGACGGGGATCGCCACGCTTGTGGGCTCGCTCTCGTAGGCAACGGAGAGAGGCATGAGGTGCATTCCCGTCACCGCCGCGACCTCGCGCGCAAGCCCGTAGATGCTCTGGCAGTCGGGACGGTTCGCCGTGACCGCAATGTCGAAAATCCAGTCGTCGATGCCGACCACGGGGCGAATGTCCATGCCGAGCGGGGTATCTTTCTCGAGAATGAGAATGCCGTTGACTTCGGCTCCCTCATAAAAATCGTCGCTTATGCCGAGCTCCTCGCCCGAACAGAACATGCCCTCGGAGACGACCCCGCGGAGCTTGCCCGTTTTGATCTTCTGCACCCCGCCCTCGTGCTTGACGGTCGCGCCGTCTAAGGCGACGGGGACGATCGCCCCTTCGAACACGTTCGTCGCCGCGGTGACGATCTGTTTCATGCCCTTCTCGCCGCAGTCCACTTGGCAGACGGTGAGCCTGTCCGCATCGGGGTGCTTTCCGCACTTTACGATCTTTCCCGTGTAAACCCCCTCGACGTCCTTGCCGAGGTAGGTGAGTTCCTCCACTTCGAACCCGCAGGAAAAGAGCTTGTCTTTGAGCTCCTCGGCGGGCAGAGCGACGTTTACATATTCTTTTAACCAACTGTAAGGCAATAACATTTTCTATCCCCCCCTCAGTCCTTGAATTGTTCGAGAAAACGGACGTCGTTTTCCGTGAGCAACTTGATATTGTTGATGCCGTATTTGAGCATGGCGATGCGCTCGATGCCCATGCCGAAGGCAAAGCCCGAATACACGTCGGGGTCTACGCCGCAGTTTTCGAGCACGCGGCGGTTGACCATGCCCGCGCCGAGCACCTCGATCCAGCCCGTTCCCTTGCAGAGCGCACAGCCCTTTCCCCCGCATGCCGTACAGCTCACGTCCACCTCGACGGAGGGCTCCGTAAACGGGAAATAGGAAGGGCGCAGGCGGGTCTTTGTCGTCTCCGCGAACATGGTGCGGGCAAATTCGTCGAGCATGCCTTGCAAATCGCACAGCGTGATGCCCTTATCCACGACGAGCCCTTCCATCTGGTGGAACATGGGAGAGTGGGTGGCGTCGTCGTCCGAGCGGAACACCCTGCCCGGCGAGAGAATTTTGATGGGCGGCTTCTTTTGCTCCATGACGCGGATTTGCCCCGCGCTCGTCTGCGTGCGCAGAAGAAATTCTTCGGTGAGGTAGAAAGTATCCTGCATGTCCCGCGCGGGGTGATCGGCGGGCGTGTTGAGCGCGGTGAAATTGTAGTAGTCGTTCTCGATTTCGGGACCTTCGAAGACTTCGAATCCCATGCCCGAGAAGAGATCGATGAGCCTGTCCTTCACCCGCGTTACGGGGTGGAGCGCGCCCGCCTTCGTATGCCGCCCGGGCATCGTTACGTCGATCTGTTCGCCTTCGAGCTTTCTTTCGAGCTCTCTCTTTTTGAGCCGTTCCTCGATCGCGGCAAATTTTTCTTCGAGCGCTTCCCTGAGGGCGTTCACCTTTTTGCCGAATGCGGGGCGCGCCTCGGCGGCGAGCTCCTTCATGCCTTTGAGAAGAGCGGTCACCTTGCCCGTCCGCCCCAAAAACTTCATTTTGACTTCGTAGAGGGCGCGGCTGTCCTCTGCCGCTTCCGCCTCTTGCGTCGCCTCGTTCAATAATTCGATATCTTCCATAATGCCTCCGTTTGACCCAAAATAAACGCCCTGCAAACCGTGAAACGGTCAACAGGGCGTGAAATTACGCGGTACCACCTGTTTTTACGCGCAAAACGCGCGCCTCATTTTCCCTTGACGCGGGGAACGGCTCCTCTTGAAGTTCGGTTCGGAGGAGCGGCTCGCGGGGGAATACCGCCGCCCCTTTCCCGAAAAACCTTTCAGCCGCGGGTTTTTCTCTCTGCAAAGAAAGTGATGGGCAACGTCTCTTCCGCTTCAAACGCCTGTAAGCATATTATAGGAGTTTTTTGCCGCGATGTCAAACGATTTTCGCGTCAATCCATTCTGATCCGTCTGAGCAGTGCGGCGTTGCCGATCGCCCTTCCGCCGCCGAGCACCACGGACATCTGCGGGTCGCCCGAGAGGTGTGCGTCCATTTGCAGTTTATCGGCAACATAATCGGCAAGCCCCGCGAGAGAGGCGACTCCGCCCGAGAGATAGACCCCGTTTTTGCCGACTGCCGCGGAGACTTCCGCGGGCAATTTTTTGAGCACGAGTTCGGCGTATTCGACGATCTTGTCGATGTAAATGCGCACGGGGAATTCGATGTCCGCCGAGGAGACGGAGACGGAACGGGGCTTCCCCGTCGTGATGTCCCGTCCGTTGATGATCGTGGACTGATTGTCGTCTTCGATGAGGCTCCCCACCGTGTTTTTGAGTTTTTCGCTCGTGAGCGAGCCGATCTTCAAATTGAACTGATCGGCGATATGGTCGATGATGTGAATATCCATATTGTTCCCGCCGACGTTCATCGAGATGCCCGCGATGATCCCGTCGAGGGAGAAGGTCGCGATCGAGGTCACGCCCGCGCCGATGTCGATGGCGAACACGGGGTTGCTCTCGCTCAACGGAACGTCCTGCCCGAGGGCGCTCAAAAAGGGCGCTTCGGCAAAGCTCACGCGGGAAATCCCCGCGTTTTTCGCAACACGGTATATCTTTTCGCGCGATTCCGCCTTATACCCGCACGGCACGCAAAAGACGGCTTCGACAGACAGAGACCGCCCTGCGGCTTTCTTCATAAAGTATTCGAGGAGCGCCGACGCGAGCGGCTCGGAGACGATCTCGCCCTCGTAAACGGGGAAACAGACGTCCGTGAGGTCGGCAGTCTTCCCGAGCAGACGCTTGGCGTCGTTGCCGTAGGCGCGGATCTCGCCCGTATCCTTTTGCACGGTGACGCAGGTCGCTTCGGCGAGCACGATGCCGCTGCCGAGACGGTAGATCTTCGTGACGGACGTTCCGAAATCGATTGCAAGTTTCAACATAAATGTACTTCCTTCAAAAACTTCTCCACCGTCTCCATGGGGAGACCGATGACATTGGTATAACTTCCCGTATAACGTTCGGCAAGGGCGCCGTCCTGTATGCCGTATGCCCCCGCCTTATCGAGCGGCGACCCGCCCGCAACATATTGTTCGATAAATTCCTCGCTCAGGGGGAAGAAGGTGACTTTCGTCTCGGCGACTTCCCTGAGAAAGACCCCCTGCCCGACCAGACAGACCCCCGTGAACACGGAGTGCGTCCTTCCGCTCAAAAGGCGGAGCATACGCTTTGCGTCCGCTCCGTCCTTGGGTTTTCCCAAAATTTCGCCGCCGTAACAGACGACGGTATCCGCGCCGAGCACATATGCCGCGGGATAGCGCAGAAAAACTTCCTTCGCCTTGCCCTCCGCGAATGACAGCGCCAAGTCCCGTGCGGAGAGCCCCTCCGCGACCTCTTCGAACTGCGGGGAGACGACCTCAAAGGGAACGCCGAGCTCCCCGAGCAGTTCGCGCCTGCGGGGAGAATTGCTCGCCAAGATCAGGCGCATCACAGAATTTCCAGATTTTTCTTGAACGTGCGCTTGAATTCGGGATTGGCTTTCGCCGCCTGCGCAAGTTCGAGGGAAGCGTCGCCCGCGAGTTCGGTCTTCATGATGACGGAATCGCCCAAAACGTCGCAGTTGACCCCCGTCACCATGCCGAGCCCGCTCCTGTCGAGGCTCTCCGCAATGCGCAGGAGCACGCCGAGTTTCCGCACGATGTCGAGATCGTCTTCGGAGACGATGTCTTTATAGCGCGCCCAATCGGCAGGAAGAAGGTCCTCCTTCCGATGGCACCCCGCGACGAACGCCGCGAGCACGATCTCGCGGTGGGTCACGCCGTAGATCGCCGAATTGAGGATCATGTAACGGCTGTGCTTTTGGTTATTGTAATAGCGCACGCAGAGCCCGCAGTCGTGCAGGCTCGCCGCGATTTTGAGCACTTTGAGATAGACGCGCGGGAACTTGTGCAAGACCCGAAGCTGTTTGAAGAGCTGGATGGCGAGATGGACCACATGCTCCACATGCTTCTCGTCGCAGTGATAATATTTCACAAGGGTGTTGAGCGAGTAGCCGAGCACGTCGGACAGCGGACGCTCCTCGGTAAGGGGGAGAGCCTGGTTGAACATGATCCCTTCGCGCAGACCGCAACCGCTGATCTGGAAAGAATCGATATGCAAAAAGTCGGTAAACGCCTTGATGATGGCAAGCGCGGCGGGCATGATGTCCGCACGGGCGGGAGAGAGCCCGCGGATGCGTTTGCGCTTTTCCACGTCGAGAACGCGCACCATTTCGTAAACGGAGCGGAAATCCTCCACCGCGAACGTATAGTTGTGCACGATGTTCAACGGATATTTGCGCACCATGCGGTTCATCTTGTACAGGTTACGGAAAGAGCCCCCGACGCCGATCATCTGCACGTCGGGATCGACCTCCGCGAGCCATTCGATCTTTTTGAACTGTTCGGTGAAGAACTCTTCGATCTTCGCCGTCTGCTCCTCGGGAGAGACCCCGTCCTCCGAAAAGAGGTCGGTCAAGGTCACCGCGCCGAAGGGGAGGGTGATGTGCTGCAACACGCAACGGCGGTTGTAGTAGACGATCTTCGTGCTCCCGCCGCCGATCTCGAGAATGATGCCCTTCGGCACGTCCATCGAGTTGATGACGCCGCGGTAAACGAGGGTCGCCTCCTCCTCTTCGGAGAGCACGACCATTCTGAGCCCGCAGGTCGCCTGTATTTCATCGAGGAAGGAGCGCTGGTTTTTGGCACGACGGACTGCCGCCGTCGCCACGGCGATGATGCGCTCTACGCCCGACGCCTCGCAGAGGCGTTTGAACATGCGGAGCGTCTTGATCGTCTCCGCCACGCGCTGCGGCTTCAAAAAGCCGTCCCGATCCATATCCTGCCCCAAACGGACGCTCTCTTTGAGCTCGTCCTCGACCATAAAATACCCCTCCGCAAAGAGGTTTACGATAACGAGACGCGCGGAGTTGGAGCCTAAGTCGATAATCCCAATTTTACTCATATGCCCTTGTCCTTTTTTTCCTGTGAGTTGGTAGGACTTTTTCACGAGCAAACGAACACAACATTTTTGCCCATTTTATTTTATGTTGATATTTTAGCACAGGATTCGGGGTTTGTCCATACCCTTTTTGAAAATTTTTTGCGTTTTCGATAATTTTTTTCAAATTTTCAATCTTTTCCGCGGAGCGCCGAAACGATCTGGAAAAAGGAGAGCGCGACCAGGAGAAAGCCGAACCCCTTCCGCAGGACCGCCGCGGGCAGAGCGGACGCGCAGAGGGCGCCGAGCGCCGAAAAAAGGAGCGCGGGAAGCACGAGGAACCAGAGCCCCCGCCGTTCGAGAAGCCCGTTTTTGCGGTGTTCCCTCAGCGCGATGAGGGACATCGGCAGAAAGGAAAGCAGGTTTACGCCCTGCGCCGCCGCCTGCGGAACGCCGAGAAAGAGGGTGAGCATGGGGATCAAGAGGGTCCCTCCCCCCATTCCCATGCCGCCGAACACGCCGCCCGCGAGCCCGCACAGAAAAAAGAGATAGAACGACATTCAGAAGAGCATTCTCCATCCCGCCGCGAGCATGAGCGCGGCGAACAAGAGGGAGACGGCGCGCACGGGCAGCAGGTTGAGCAGTTTCGCCCCGATATACCCGCCCGCCGCCACGCCGAGCGCGACGGGCAGAAGCACGGGCAGCGGGACCGAACCCGTGAGCAGGTACACCGCCCCGCTCACGGCGGAAGCGGGCAGAATGACCCCGATCGCCGTGGCGTGCGCCTTGCGCGTTCCGAGCCCGCCCGCGCGGAGAACGGGCACGGCGAGCATTCCCCCGCCGCCGCCCAAAATCCCGTTGACCGCGCCGATCAGCGCGCCGCCCCCTATTCTCTTGACATGATCCGCCTTTCCCATACGCGAACGCCTCTCCTTTCCATTTAGAATGCGGTATTTCAAAATTTTTTCTCATTTTTTCTGCGATTGCCCGCGGAATTGCTTGCTTTGAGAAAAATTTTACGATACAATAGAGGCATATTGCTAAGAATGGATGCGGGCGCGTGCGCGGAATGTTACGGACCGTCCCCAATAAAAACAAAAGGTGTTTTATGGCAAAAATCTTTGAAAACGGCAAATGGAAAAAAAGAACGCTGACGGCGCTCTCCCTTGCGCTTGCAACGACCTTCTCCCTCGGCATGTTCTCCGCATGCGCGTCCCCGTCCGACGATGAGGACGATTCGGAGAACAAGACCGCACCCACCGATACGCAGATCATCAAAAACGGCAATTTCGAATTTTATTCGGACAAGCTCGTAGATCCCGACGACAACAACAAGCCCCTCGGCAAGTACAACATCATCTCCACGCCCGACAGCTGGTCGTTCACCTCGGGTTCTCCCTCTTCGGATACGAAATCGGGCGTCATCGATACCGCCGATTGGGATTACTTCACCAAGACGGGCGGCTATCAGTTTAAGAAGTTCACAAAAGGCGAAGGCGACGACGCCAAAGAAGTGGAAACCTTCGAGACGATCGCAGAAGCCTACGCCCATTGGGAGGACGAAAACGTCTCCGCATACGACCGTCTGAAATTCCTCGACCTCTTCGAGGACGAGATCGACGACCTCTCCTCCTCTTCCGACGAGGCGAAGCTGTTCAAAAAATACAGCTACTCCATCGACTTCGAGGACGTGGAAAAGTTCATCGACGAAGAGGACGGCGTAAAGCTCGGCACGAGCGGCAACCTCTTCGAACTGCACGAAGGCGCGACCGACGGCGAAGGGAACGAGGACAACACGAGCGTCCTCATGATCCACAACAGGCGGACGACGGACGACGGGATCCGCGGTACGGCGCAGTACTACACTTCGGGCACGACCATCACCCTTGCCGCAGGCACGGCGGCGGAAGTCTCCGTCTGGGTGCGTACCGACGCGCTTTACCACTATAAAGATACCGAACTCACCTGCCGCGGCGGGGCTTACATCGGCGTGACGAATACCGTCGGCGGATCGACCCTCGACCAGATGCAGATCTACAACATCAGCACGGAAGGACAGTGGCAGAAATACAACCTCTATGTGCGCGCAAGCGCCTTTGCGACGAGCACCTTCAAGATCGTGCTCGGGCTCGGGCAGGGCTCTTCCGACGATAAGTATTACGCGGTGGACGGCTACGCCTTCTTCGACGACGTGCAGTGCAAGATCATCTCCGCGACCGACTACGACAAGGCGCTCCGCACCGATAACGGCGAGGGCGAGCTCAGAGAAGACGTGCTCAAATGCACCGTCGACTCCCTCAAAAAGGACAAACAGTTCGACTCCGACAAATATCCTTTCGAGACCTACAAGACGTTTGCGCTCGACCTCTATGCGCCGATCGACGACGCCGCGACCGTTGACGAACTGCTCGAAGGCGCGGTCACCGACCTCACGGCGCAAACTTCGGGTAGCAACACCTACACTTCCGAGAAGATCGATCCTTCTCTCGGGAAGATCGGCGACAACTTTGCCGACCTCACCACCCTCGGCGACATCAAGAACAGCGCGAACAACTATCTCAAAAACGTTTACACCAACGATTTCGACAACAAGTTCCCCTTCGGCGGGGACGAGAGCAAGGTCATTATGCTCATGTCCGCGAACGGCGCGGCATACACCACAAAGCTCTCCATGCCCGACAGCGTCGACCCCGAAACGGACGCGAGCCTGTTCAAACTCGAACGGAACAGCCGCATCCTTGTCTCCTTCTTCGTGAAGACGAGCGAAATCGGGAGCGGGCTCTCGGGCGCGAGCGCTTCCGTCGTGGACGGAGAGAACAAGACGACGATCTCCGCCTTCGACACCACGACCCTCGCGGGCGTGGACATCGACGCCAAGAGCGACGACGAGGACCTGAAAGACATCTATAAGGGTTGGGCGCAGTGCTTCTTCTTCATCGAGAACGACACCGAAACGGCGAAAGTCTTCTCCATCGAACTCTCCTACGGTCCGACGACCATCGTCGGCACGAACAAGTTCGGCTACGGCGAGGGCTATGCGGCGTTCACCAATTTCGAGATCAAAAAGCTCACCAAGACGGAATACGGCTACGCCTCCACGGGCGACCGCGCCAAGAAGGTTTCGCTGACGGGCGAGACGGAGGAAACGAAGAAGTTCGATTCCGTCTCCTCGACTGCCGAAGAAGACCTGAAAGAAGGTCCCGCGCTTCCCGCAAAATTCCGCGGGGTGCTCGGCGGGAGCAACTTCGTGCAGAACGGCGGCACGGCGCAGGGAACGCCCGAACACGTCTACACGGGGCTTCTCAGTTCCGAATATGCGCAGAACTACTTCGGCAAAGAATCCGCATGGAAGACCGCGCTCGGCACGGCGGCGGGAGACGCGCAGAATGCCGACGAATGGTGGACCAACCTCTTCGGTTCCTACCGCCAGCCCCTTGTGATCATCAACGGCGAAGAAGCCGCCTACGGGTACTATTTGGCGAGCACGGAGACCGTCTCCGCCTCGTCCTACCGCAGGATCTCCATGAGCGTGAAGGCTTCCGAAGGCGCGAAAGTCAACCTCTACCTCATCGACACGACTGCCGAGACGACGGGCACGATGCTCAAACCCGACGTTCCCGTTTACACCTTCTGGTACGACGACGACGGCAACATCGTAAACTCCGACCCCGAGGGCAAGGACTTCGATACCGAGGGCGAGATCCTCTTCCGTTTACAGCCCAACGGGCTCTATAAGAATGAAAAAGAGGACGACGGCAAGCTGTATGCCAACCTCTATAACTATGATTCCGACGACGAGGGCAACCTCGTAACCAAGGACGGAACGATCGCGTACTTCTACGACGCGGCGCAGAGACAGTTCTTTGCCTACCGCGACGAAGACAGGAAGACGGGCGAGTACACCTACCGCACCCCCGTGACCAACCTTCCCGCGGAACATCTCCGCTATAACTTCACCACCCTTCCCGACGCACAGCTCGAACTCACGGGCACGGGAGAATGGACGACCGTCAGCTTCTATCTCCACACGGGGAACGAAGCCAAGACCTACCGCCTCGAAGTTTGGAGCGGCACCCGCGGCGGGGAGACGAAGAACGCCGAAGGAAGCTACGTCTTCTTCGACAATTACTCCTCGGCGGACGCAACTGCCGACTTCGCGCAAGCCCGCGACGACTCCGTGCAGGCGATCAAAGACAAACTCAACGAAGGCAAGACGCCCGACGCGGAAGGCTACCTCGGCAAGGACGATACCCTTCCCGAAGAGTACGCCCGCTACTACACCTTCACCTTCTTCGATTCGAAAGATTATCTCCGTTACGACGAGACGACGGACGAAGAAGAGCTCGGCGACCCTTACTACTCCTATACGCAGTCTTCCAACGAAGAGCAGATCGTCTATCTCCTCTTCAACAAGGACGCGGATGAAGAAGGGATCGCGGTGAGCTCCCTCTTCCTCGACTATGCCGCGACCGATGTGACGGTGGAGCGCGAGTATCCCGACACGGACGACACAGACAACACCCCTTCCGAAGAGACCGAGGAAAACCCCGAGAACATCTGGCTCGTGATCGCCTCTGGAAGCCTTGCCGTCGTGCTCGTGTTTGCGATCGGCGCGGTGATCGTCCGCCGTCTCCTGAAAAACAGGTCCAAGCGCACGAAGATCAAGGCGAAGAAAGACAACCGCATCCGTCCCGCAAAGAACGGCGGGGAGCCGCAGGCAGAGTAACGCAATTATGCGCAAATATGAAAAAACCGACGAAAACCGTCGGTTTTTTTGTTGCTTATTTTGCGCCGAAGTGATATACTGATAGAGAACAGAATTGCGCCACCGGGTGCGGTGAATGCGAACAGGCATTCCGATTTGCGTTGATAGGTCATGGACCCGCGGTCCAATGGTAAACGCAGAACGGAATGCTCTTTTGCAAAGGAGGAAAAGCATGAACGCGATCAAGCGGTTCTTTCGCGAAGTCAAGCCGATAGAGTACGTCATCTTCTTCGGGTCCGTCGTCGCGATCGTGCTCTCGTTTGCGCTGACGATCGGCGGGGACCTTCCCGTCTATCTGCAATGTCTCCAACTCGTCGCCTCTCTCATCGGCGCTTGCGCGCTCATCCTCATCGCAAAAGGGAACGTCCTCGGGCAGATCATCTCCGTGGTGTTCTCCATCTTTTACGGGGTGATCTCCTACTTCTGCAAATATTACGGGGAGATCGTCACCTATCTCGGCATGTCCGCACCCATTGCCGTGCTCGCCGTCGTCAGCTGGCTCAAACATCCCTTTCAGGGGAAGCGGAGCGAAGTGACGGTCAATCATTTGAAAGGGTGGGAATATCCCGCGATCTTCGGCATTTCCATCGCCGTATCGGTCCCCTTCTTCTTCATTCTCCGCGCGCTCGGGACGGATGAGATCTGGTGGAGCACCGTCTCGGTCTTGACGAGCTGTATCGCGATGTTGCTCTCCGTGCGCAGAAGTCCGCTGTACGCCTTCGCCTACTGCCTCAACGATACCGTGCTCATCGTGCTTTGGTCGCTGAAATCCGCAAAGGAGATCTCCTATATCTCGATGGTCGTCTGCTTCGCGGTCTTCCTCGTGAACGACATTTACGGGCTGATCAACTGGATCCGCCTTCACCGAAAACAGCAGGAAACGCTGAAAGAAAAACAAGAAGATCAGTAAACGGCTTCCCCGCAAGAGGGAAGCCTATTTTATTTTGCGCAGACCCTTGGGCAAATGGTTTTTGAGCGTTCCGTTCACACATTTTCCGAGCCCGAGCGGGAACTCTTCCACGCAGACAACGCACCAACCGTTTGCAAGCGGCGTTTGAAGGGGCTCCCCGCGGAGATAGCGTTCGCTCTCTTCCCGCGAGAGGGAGAGTTTCCGCTTCGCCCGCGCGCCGAACGCCATGGCGAGCGCATGGGCGGGCTTGAACAGCTTGCCGTCCCATTCGCCGAGCTCCACGCCGAGGCGCAAAAGGCTCACGCCCGCAAGATCGGGCATTCCCTCGGGCACAAGGTACATTCTGCCGTCTCCGAGGGTGTGCAACGTCCCCGACGGGGGCTCTCCGAAAAAGTCCTCTGCGAATCGGCGGAACGCCTGCTCCGCCGAATTGTTTTTGCAAACGCGAAACTGCTTTACGGCGGAACGGGGGCGGACCCCCTCCCCTACCCCTCCCCCTGACGCAGGGGGAGGGCAAGAAGTAAGCTCTTCCTTTTCCAAAACGGCGCAGAAGTGCCCCTCGCCGCGGACAATGTGCGGATAGAGCTTTTCCTGCCCGACGAGCGTAAATTCGGGGTGGCGTTCCAAAAACGAGCCGATCTGCCACTCGTCCTCTTCCTCGGCAAACGTGCAGGTGGAATAGACGAGCCGTCCGCCGCCCGCCGTCATCTCCGCGGCGCGATCCAAAATATCCTTTTGCCGCGCGGCGCACATCGCGACATTCGCCTCGCTCCATTCGGGAATTGCGTTCGGCTCTTTTTTGAACATGCCCTCGCCCGAGCAGGGCGCGTCGACCAAAACAAGATCGAAAAACGCGGGAAAGAGCGCGGAAAGGCTCTCGGGGAGCGCGCTCGTTACGGCGCAGTTCGCGATCCCCATGCGTTCGACGTTTTGGGACAAGATCTTCGCCCGCGAAAAGTTGATCTCGTTCGCGATGAGGATCCCCTCGCCCCCCATCTGTGCGGCGATGTGCGTGGTCTTTCCGCCTGGAGCGGCACAGAGGTCGAGAACCCGCTTTTTGGGGAAGGATGCGACCGCCGCTCCCACAGCCATGGCAGAGGGCTCCTGCAAATAATAGAGCCCCGCAAAGTGATAGGGATCGGCGCCCGTCTTTTCCTCCGAAAGATAGAACGCGTTCCCACGGGACGCGGCTTCCGAGGGGGAAGGGCGCGCGGCGGGCAAATTCTTCGGCGGAGAGTTTGAGGGTGTTCACCCTAAGCCCCTTCTCGGGCGGATTTTCGTAAGATGCCAAAAAGGCGGGGAAATCGCTTCCCAGCCTTTCTTTCATTCTTCTTAAAAATTCTTCGGGCAGATCGGGCATTTCGCTCCTTTGTTCTAAACGGTTTCGAGCGCGGATTCGAGCTGTTCGAGGGGAATGAACGCCGCGCCCGCCGTAATGGCGTTGCGGCAACGCTCCCCGCCCTCGCCGCGGGCGATGTAAACGTTGCACTCGGTGGGATGAGAGGTATATTGCCCGCCCGAGTTGAAAATGGCTTCTACGAGCTTGCGCGAGACGGGAACGTCGTCCTCGATGTCCCGCGAAAAACAGAAAATTTTGCCTTCGAGCGAACCGCCCTTTTTGCGGCGGTGCATGTGCTTGTTGACGAAGCGGTAAAACTCTTCGTGCGCCTTGATGTGCTTTTCGCGCTCTTCCTCGCGTTCGGCGTAATAGGTGCGCAGTCCCTCCGACGCAAGCGGCTGGATGCGGTACCCCGAGAGCCTTCCCGCCCGCACGCCGTATTTTTCGGCAAGCCCCTTGATGTCCGTCCCCTCCCGTTCGCAGAGACGCTCGCAGACGCGCATGGTGGCGTACGCGTCGTCTACGGCGCGGTGCGGGGTAAATTCCACCCCGAGCTCCTCCGCCATCGTCTGCAAGCCGTATTGCCTCGTAAATTCCTTCTGCGCGTTCATATAGAAGAACTGTGTATCGTGGAAGGAAAAGCGGAAGGAGGGCAGTTTGTAACGCTTGGTCTCCAAATTGAGGTAGTTGACGTCGTTGATGGTGGCATGCCCGCAGACGACGCTGTCCTTGTCTTCGAGGAGCGCCTTGATACGGGGATATTCCGCGGGGAAGGTGGGATATTTTTTGAAATCTTCGTACTCGTAGGGAAGCACGAGACCCTCTCCGCCCTTGCGGTCGGTGAGGTGGAACTTCCCGCGCGGGTTGAGGAGAATATCCTCCCGCGCGAGCACTTGAAAGTTTTCGTCCGTGACGACGTATCCGAACGCGCACATTTTGGCGACGTTCTTATACACGCACGCACATTCGATGTCGAAAAACAGATACTTCATGAAAAAACAATGGCAGACGTCTTTATTTTACGCGGATCTCTTTCGTCCCGCCCATGTACGTCCAAAGCACTTCGGGGATCTCCACGCTTCCGTCTGCGCGGAGATGATTTTCGAGGAAGGCGATGAGCATGCGCGGCGGCGCGACGACCGTGTTGTTGAGGGTGTGCGCAAATTCGCTCCCCTTTTCCGTTTTATAGCGGATCCCGAGGCGGCGCGCCTGTGCGTCCGTCAGGTTGGAGCACGACCCCACTTCGAAATATTTCTTCTGGCGGGGAGACCATGCCTCCACGTCGCAGCTGCGGAATTTGAGGTCGGCGAGATCTCCCGAACAGCATTCGAGCTGGCGGACGGGAATGCCCATGGAGACGAACAGCTCCACCGTGTAGTTCCACATCTTTTCGTACCACATACAGCTGTCTTCGGGCTTGCAGATGACGATCATTTCCTGCTTTTCGAATTGGTGAATGCGGTAAATGCCCCGCTCCTCGATGCCGTGAGCGCCCTTCTCCTTGCGGAAGCAGGGGGAATAGCTCGTGAGGGTCAAGGGAAGTTTGCTCTCGTCGATGGTCTGTCCCATGAATCTTCCGATCATGGAATGCTCGCTCGTGCCGATGAGGTAGAGGTCCTCCCCCTCGATCTTATACATCATGCCGTCCATCTCTTCGAAGCTCATCACCCCCGTGACGACGGAAGAGCGGATCATGAAGGGCGGAATGCAATAGGTAAAGCCCTTTCCGATCATAAAGTCGCGCGCATAGCTCAAAATGGCAGAATGCAGGCGCGCCACGTCCCCCGTGAGGTAGTAGAAGCCCTGCCCGCTCGTGCGGCGCGCGCTGTCGATGTCGATGCCGTCGAGCTTTTCCAGAATATCGAGATGATAGGGCACGTCG